>JAJPYV010000296.1 GCA_021204735.1 Prevotella sp. | reverse complement strand
CTATTGGAGTCTCTTTTGTACTATTCGCAGGAATAGCCGCAGGGCATATTGGTTTTACCGCATCCCCAAACATTCTATCTTTTTTACAGGAATTTGGATTGATACTTTTCGTGTTCATGATAGGACTTCAGGTGGGTCCTGGTTTTTTCGCAAGTTTCAAGCACGATGGAATCACCATGAACGTATTGGCTGCCATAATGATACTTCTGAATATCGGAGTGATGTTCGCATGCTACTACCTCTTTTTTGACACATCAAATCCAAGAAACTTGCCTATGATGATAGGCACGCTATACGGAGCCGTTACTAATACTCCTGGTTTGGGTGCGGCAAGTGAGGCATTGAGTTCCATATTCCCCAAAAACGAAGTACCACAGATAGCATCAGGATATGCCTGCGCATACCCGCTCGGCGTGCTCGGAATAATCGGAGCAATGATAGCCGTAAGGTTCATTTGTCGTGTAAAGCTCGAAAATGAAGAAAGAAAACTGACATTGGAAGAGGAAGAAAACGAAAACGTGAAGCCCCACCACATGACTTTGGAAGTTACCAACTCTTATCTTGAAGGAAAAAAACTGATGCAGGTTCACGCCTTCCTTAACCGGGATTTTGTTTGTTCAAGAATATTGCACGACGGACACGTTAGCATACCAAACCGTAACACCATATTCCATAAAGGCGACAAACTATATTTCGTGTGTGCAGAGGCTGATGCCGAAGCAATAACAGCATTCATAGGTCCTTCGGCTGAAGTTGACTGGGAGGAGCAAGACGTGCCGATGGTAAGCAAGAGAATTGTTGTTACTCGCTCATCCATGAATGGCAAGACGTTAGGAAAGATGCACTTCTCAAGAATTTTCGGCGTAAACGTTACACGCGTTACCCGCCAGGGAATGGAACTGTTCGCAAGCCCAAGTTTAGCCCTTCAAGTTGGCGACCGCATTATGGTTGTAGGACGTGAAGACGAGGTGAACCGTGTAGCTTCAATTTTGGGCAATTCCATAAAGCGACTTGACGCACCAAACATAGCCACAATATTCATAGGTATCTTCATTGGAATATTGTTCGGAAGCATTCCTATCATGATTCCAGGCATACCAGTTCCCGTTAAACTCGGTTTGGCAGGTGGCCCACTAATCATCGCTATTCTCATCGGCAGATACGGCTACAAAGTACACCTTGTAACCTACACCACCACAAGTGCGAACCTTATGCTGCGTGAGATTGGCTTAGTGCTGTTCTTGGCAAGTGTTGGAATTAAGGCTGGAGCAGGATTTGCAGAGACAGTAGTTGCTGGTGACGGACTGAAATATGTGTACACAGGTTTCCTGATAACCGTGATACCAATATTAATCATCGGCGTGATAGCACGATTGAAATACAAGTTCAACTATTTTACTTTAATAGGTATGATTGGCGGTACGTACACCGACCCGCCTGCGTTGGCTTACTCCTCATCAATATGCTCAAAGGAAGCCCCTGCAGTAGGCTACTCAACGGTATATCCGCTAAGCATGTTCCTGAGAATATTCTTTGCACAACTATTAGTGCTTTTCTTCTGCAGATAATGAAAATCTAAACATACAACTAATAATGAAAAGAACAGGCTTATTGCTTTGCGCCATGTTTCTTAGTAGTGTCGCCATGCTCGCTCAGGGCGCACGCAACATCAAGATCAATGAGGTGCAAACAAAGAACACGGCAGGTTTGTTAGACTCTTACGGACAACGGGATGCCTGGCTTGAATTGGCAAACACGGCATATTCCACCTACGACGTGAGAGGAATGTACATAACTACCGACCGAAGAGTGCTTGACAAGAGCCTCACTGTGCCGCAACGTATCAGTATGATGAGTTGCATTCCAAACAATGACGAGCGTACCACACTGTCTGCTCGTAAGCACATAGTGCTATTCCTCAATAGTAACCCTTCAAAGGGTACTCAACATCTAACCGCTAAAGTGGACAGCGACAAGCCCTTGTGGATTGCTCTTTACGACGGTAATGCAATTGACATCATCGACTCCGTAACAGTTCCCGTATTGGCAGATGATCAATCTTACGCAAGGGAAAAAGACGGGGCAGCCGTATGGCAGGTGAAAAGTAAGGACAGCGTAACACCTGGAATAGAAAACTATATCCACGTTAACGAGACAAAAATTGCTAAACTGAAACGCGAAGATCCTCATGGTTTTGGAATAACAGTACTCTCCATGGGAATCGTATTCTGCTGTCTCGCACTGCTTTATGTTTTCTTCCGACTGCTCGGCATTTTTATGTCACATAAAGAAGCATTGGCAAAAGCTGCTAAGATGCAACCCATAAAGACGGCTGTAAAGACTGGTGAGATAATCGCTGAGACAGGCCATAAGACAAAGGTTATTCTCACTGATGGAATACAAACTGGAGGCATAGATAAGGAAATATATATTGCGGTTATCGCTATGGCACTGAAACAATATGAGGATGACGTGCACGACATCGAGAGCAACGTGATAACCATAAAACCTCGTCAGACATATTGGAACGTGCTCCCAGAAGAACCAATAATGCCATAAACAAAAAAATTATTTACAATAAATACATACGGATATGAACAAGTATCAATATAAAGTTCAAGGTATCGACTATGAGGTCGAGATAGTTGATGTTGAAGGAAACATAGCAAAAATTAACGTAAATGGTATTCCGTTCGAGGTTGAGATGAAACAGCCCATCAACCCTGCCACAGTACAAAGTAAACCAAAGGTTGTAGTTCATGCCCCAACAGACAACACTAATGCACAACCAGCTCCTGCAACGCAACCGAAAGAAAAACCTGCTGAAGGAGCAGGGACTAAGGTAACAGCGCCACTGCCTGGTACAATCACCGAAATCAGAGTGAATGTGGGTGACACCGTAAAGCAAGGAAAATGTGTTGTTATACTTGAAGCCATGAAGATGCAGAACAAGATTGAGGCTGAATGCGATGGAACAATCACCTCGATAAATGTAAGCAAAGGCGACACTGTTATGGAAGGAGACACATTAGTAGTAATCGGATAATCTTACCGTCATGGAATTTACGAGTTTTATAGCAAGAAACTTTAATGAGTTTCTTTCATATACGGGATTTGCCAATGCTGAGGTCACCAATCTCATCATGATTGTTGTCGGCATCGCTGCAATCTGGTTAGCCATAAAGAAGAACTTCGAACCTCTATTGTTGGTTCCTATAGGTCTTGGTATTATCCTTGGAAACATCCCTTTCCGTGCAGATGCAGGACTTGAGATAGGACTTTACGAGGACAACTCCGTATTGAACATATTTTATCAGGGTGTAAGACAAGGTTGGTATCCACCACTGGTATTCCTTGGCATAGGAGCAATGACCGACTTCTCTGCTCTTATCAGTAACCCGAAACTCATTCTTATCGGAGCAGCAGCACAATTCGGTATTTTCGGTGCTTATATGTTGGCTACCGCATTGGGATTTGAGCCCAACCAGGCTGCAGGTATAGCAATAATCGGAGGTGCTGACGGTCCTACCGCCATCTTCCTCTCGTCAAAACTATGTCCTAACTTGATGGGAGCAATTGCAGTGTGCGCATATTCTTACATGGCTCTCGTACCTGTGATACAGCCGCCACTCATGCGTCTGCTTACCACTAAGAAAGAGAGAGTCATCCACATGAAACCGGCACGCAACGTAAGTCAGACAGAGAGAATACTTTTCCCTATTATCGGACTGTTACTAACAACATTCATCGTACCGTCGGGTCTGCCTCTTTTAGGTATGCTCTTCTTTGGTAACTTACTGAAAGAATCTGGCAAGACAACACGTCTGGCCAAGACAGCAGGCAACTCGCTCAACGACATTGTGGTGATGCTACTCGGACTTACCGTAGGCTGCTCCACACAGGCAAGTGAGTTCCTCACACTGAACACAATTTTCATATTCCTGCTCGGTGCGTTAGCATTCGTAATCGCATCTGCATCAGGGGTGTTGTTCGTGAAATTCATGAACCTGTTCTTACCAAAGAAAAAGAAGATTAACCCTCTTATCGGTAACGCCGGTGTCAGTGCCGTACCAATGAGCGCACGTATATCCAACAATATCGGTCTGGAATACGACCGCCACAACTTCCTCCTCATGCACGCCATGGGACCGAATGTGGCTGGTGTAATCGGCTCTGCAGTCGCTGCCGGTGCGTTGTTGGGCTTCCTTTCATAGATATGTTCAGAAGCGTGAACAAGCAATACAAGACACTTGTTCACGCTTCTTTCTTTTCTTTTGTACTAAAATTTTTGTTTTTATTTCCAAATCATTATGTTTTTACGCTTTTTTTGCGTAAGTTTGCAACAATAAACAACTTTGTATAAATAAACTTGCGACAAACATGAAAAAACTTATACCTTTCATTATTCTTTTCATTGCTATTACCACAATCTCTTGCGGCAACAAGACAACAAATAAAACAATCCTGCAAAACGATTCAATAAGTTCGAGTACAAAGGTTGAGGGCGACTCAACGCTGTATGGTCTTGCCTGCGAAGGATGCACCGATTCTGTTCTCATTTTCCTTTCTTTCGATGGCGGTGACCCTATAACCTACGACATCATCAAAGCAGTACAGAAACATAAGATATTAGGAAGAATGACAACAGGAGATTGGATTGCAGTAGTGCTAAACCCTAATGACAGCACTGTTGCTGACGAGGTGATAAATCTTGACCAACTGAAAGGCAACTGGGTGTATAAGGCAATGCCTGAACCGCGCAATGGTATTAAGAAAGAATTGAGCTCTAAGAACATAGACGAAGATGTAGATTCGATAATACAATCTCAGATGAAACCAAACGAACAAGGTTTCGCTCTTAAGCGCAACAATGTGGCAGAACCGATTGGTAAGATTTATAGAAATCAAGATAACAGTCCTGTTGTTTATCCCGAAATTAAGAGTTATTCGGAATGGAGAATCTACAATGGGGCTCTTATACTGTCTCAAAAGAAAGCTGTGAGAAAAGGCAATAAAATTACTACGGTTTTGGAAAACGATACTGTGGAAATCACTTTCTTGAGAAAAGACAGTCTACGTCTGAAATTCAGTGACGGTACAAGGGGATATTACAGAAAAAACTGATGCGGAACCATACTTTACATCATAGAATCGGCATTACAACTATCTGTGGTGCCGATTATTTTAAATGTGGATAATGCATAAATCTTGTCTCCGCCATTTTCTCGTATTTTGTACCTGGCATCCCGTAGTTGGCGTATGGATAAATGCTGATACCGCCACGTGGGGTAAAAATACCCGTAACCTCAATATACTTGGGGCTCATCAGTTTTATGAGGTCTTTCATAATAATATTCACACAGTCCTCATGAAAATCACCATGATTTCTAAAACTGAACAAATAGAGTTTCAAACTCTTGCTTTCGACCATACGCTCGCCTGGAACATAACAAATCCTAATCTCCGCAAAGTCAGGCTGTCCTGTAATGGGACAGAGAGAAGTGAACTCTGGGCAGTTGAACCTCACCCAATAATCATTTTCAGGATGTTTGTTAACAAAAGTCTCCAACACTTCAGGCGCATAGTCCATTTTGTATTCAGTCCTTGCTCCTAAATTCTTCAAACCTTCATCTTTCCTATTATCACACATTATTTTTACTCCTTTACCTTAAAAACATTATAATCGATACCATTATCATATACATCAATCCCCTCATACGCCTTTGTCTTCTTCACAACACGAATTGTGAGAGGTAATACTATTATCTCGTAGAGAGTCTTCAATACTACCTGCGACACTATTAACGAAAACATTTCAGATGCAGGAACAACACCCGACAGAGCCAATGGGAAGAACACAATTGAATCGGCGCCTTCACCGAATATCGTACTGACAATGGCACGCAAAGAGAAATGCTTACCTTTAGAAGATATTTTCATTCGACTCATCACGTATGCGTTGATGAATGAGCCGACTAAAAAAGCTACAAAAGACGCTGCTGCAATACGAGGGGCAAGCCCGAACACTGCATGAAAGCCATCCTCGTTATGCCAATACGGTGCTCCAGGGATAACATCTGCCAGTGCCCCGAATACAACAAAAATGAAATTCATGGCAAATCCGGTCCATATCAACAGTCGTGCCTTGCGATAGCCCCATACCTCGCAAACACAGTCGTTAATAATATAAGAGATAGGAAAAACCAACAATCCGCCTGTGATATTTACAGGTCCAAACAATATCTGCTTTGTTTCCAATACATTAGCCGTTATTAGGCATACGCAGAAAAGTATACTGAAAAGCATGAACAGCACACTTACCTGTTGTTTTTTATTTATCATTTTCTTGTTTTTAAAGAGGTTGCAAGCACTCTGTGATTTATATTCTCTATATATAACGCTGCAAAATTAAGAAAAAATCTCTTTCTCACATAATGTAGGGACACAATTTATTGAGTCCGATTGTCCAGAAAGGACAAATTTAAAAAAAACAAGTTTAAAATCTTGTGAAATCCAAAAGTTTATTTTACCTTTGCACCACTCAATTATATGAGTAGGATTTCAAATCCTTTTTTAGTGAACAATACGCAATTTTTCCCCCCCCCCATAGGGGTCGTTAAGCGTAAAATAGGGTGGATTCATCTAATGGTTAGGATACAAGATTCTCAATCTTGGCATAGGGGTTCGATTCCCCTATCCACTACACAAAGCACCTTGTAGACAATGGATTTACAAGGTGCTGTTTTTTTATAAGTACAAAAGGCATGGCATCAAAGAAACTGATTTTGTTTATTCTGCTCACTGTATGTACGGCAGCAAGAGCAAAAGACACTCTCGCAACTGACACTACATTTAACCAGACGACTGACACCACTATAAACCTAAAGGAGGTAACAGTCAATGGTGTGCGCATAATCAACAAGATTGACCGTCAGCTATACATTCCATCCAAGACAATAGTAAAGCACTCGTCAAATGGTTATGACCTGCTGAACAAACTGTCGCTTAACGGTATAAAAGTAAATGTTGCCGAGAAGAAAATCAGTTCCACACGTAGCGGTGACGTGCAAATACGTATCAACGACATAAAGGCGGAGATGCAGGACATAATATCACTGCAACCAGATGAAGTGCTGCGTGTGGAATACATCGACAACCCTGGTGTGCGCTATTCTGATGATAATCTCGCCGCAGTTATCAACTATGTTGTCAAGCGCAGATATTCCGGTTGTGTGGGCGGTGTAAGCACTGACCAAGCGTTCACCACTGGCTTCAACAACACCGATGCGTATTTCAAGTTTAACTACAAAAAGTCTGAATTCAGCATCAATTATGACTTCTCGTACCGTGAATACGACAAGCGGCGGTACAGCAGTTACACCACATATAATTTCCCTGACGGTACGGTACACGACAAGAACTATATCGGTTTGAATACTCCTTTCATGTACGCCACAAATAACATACAGATAGCATACAATCTTGCCGAACCGGACAAGTACACTCTGAACATAGCATTTAAGTTCAACAACTACAACTCCCCTAAACGTGGTGTTAACAAATTAGTTGAGGAGACAGAACAACCCGACCTGTACTTATTCAATAAAATAAAAGAAGGAACTCAAACGCCTGCAATCGACATCTACTATTCGCTCAACATGCCTCATAACCAGAGCATCGCCCTGAACGCAGTGGGAACATATATCGGCACAGACTATTCATATCAGATGAAAGACTATCTCTATGACTATTCAGAGGAACAGTCTATGCAGAGCGACCCTCTTAATGATTACAGTTACACTACCGATGGTAAGAAATATTCGCTTATCACAGAAGCCATATATTCTAAAACAATGAAAAAGGAAGTGCTGTCAGCAGGTGCCGAATATACCATCAGTCATACCAATAACGACTATACTGGCAACGTGAATACCGATGCCGTGCTGAACTCCCAAAAACTGTATTTCTTCGCACA
>JAJPYV010000428.1 GCA_021204735.1 Prevotella sp. | reverse complement strand
GCCTTTATCTTGTCGATACCGCCCACCTGGTCGATTATTATCTGCAAAGCCTCTACCGAAGCAGCAACATAGTCTTCAACGGTTTTGTATGCCTGTGTCTTGATTGCTGTAGTAGCTTTAATATCACCACGACTGTCAACAATTCCGAAAACGGAATTAGTACCACCTAAGTCAAGTCCTATGACGTATGGTTTCAATAGTTGTTGTACCATAAAAATTTAGAATTTTTAGTTATATATACAGATGTTGCAAAAGTAATGAAAATAAGTAACATGCGGCTAAGTTTTTGAATGTAAAATTTGTTCCTCTCGCAAAAAATATGCAATTTTGCACTCAATATGCTACCGTTTCAGATACATATAGGCATACTTAATTGGATTTTTAAGGGATTGCTAATCGGGATTATAGCTTCAGCTCCAATGGGACCTGTCGGTGTTCTTTGTGTTCAACGGACACTTAACAAAGGACGTTGGTACGGTTTTGTAACAGGTATTGGTGCAGCTATAAGTGACTTTCTATATGCCTTGATAACAGGTTTCGGTATGAGTTTCGTGGTAAATCTTATAGACAATCACCAAAACCGTTTCATTCTACAGATGACAGGCAGCGTGATGCTTCTTATCTTCGGTATATACAGTTATCGTTCCGACCCGACAAAGAAGATACGTGCTACCAGCAAAAACAAGGGAACATTGGTGCACAATGGAGTTACGGCGTTTTTGGTAACCTTTTCCAATCCTCTAATCATATTCCTATTTATGGCAAGTTTTGCCCAGTTCACCTTTGTTACGACAAATCTTTTGTTCACAGGAATAGGATTTTGTTGCATAATAATAGGAGCATTACTGTGGTGGTACGGACTGACATGGATTATTGACAAGGTCAGGAATAAATTCGACAGCAGTGGGATAGTTTTAATAAACAAGATAATTGGCAGTATTGTGATAACTTTCTCGTTGATTATATTCATCGTAACGGTGCTCAATTTCTATGCGTTTTATATTTAGCGTAATCTATTTGGATAAGGTAAAATCAGTCGTTTGTTAATAATGTTCATATCGCAGAAGTTAAGAAAGAAAAACATAGCCGAATATCTGCTCTATATGTGGCAGGTGGAGGATATAATAAGGGCATACGGATGCTCGTTGAGCCGCATAAGGCGCGAGTATGTCGATAAGTTCGGCTATGATGATGAGCAGAAAGAAGACCTGGCTGACTGGTTTGGAAACCTTGTGAGGATGATGAACGAAGAAGGATGTCGGGAGAGTGGGCACTTGCAGATAAACAAGGTAGTGATGCAGCAACTCGTAGAACTGAATGCCATGCTGTTGCAAAGTCCGAAGTTTCCTTTCTACAATGCCGAGTATTATAAAGTGCTGCCGTTTATCGTAGAGTTGCGCAAACGAGGAACTAACAAAGATGAGAACGAGATTGAAACTTGCTTCAACGCCCTTTATGGGATGATGCTCCTCCGCTTGCAGAAGAAAAAGATAAGTCCTGACACCGAACATGCCATAAAAGAGATAACAACATTTATAGGTATGCTGTCAGACTATTATTTGAAAGATAAGGAAACACCATTAGAATTTGAGTAATGGAGTTCTGTTTCTATATACCATAAAACAAAATTAAACATAATCGACTATGAATATTCTAATAACAGGTTGTAACGGTCAGTTGGGCAGTGAGATGCGCTTGATTGAGAATGAACATACCCAACATACGTTTTTCAATACGGATGTTGATGAGCTTGATATTACCGACCAGTCGGCAATAGATAATTTCGTGGATAATAACGATATCGAGGGCATCGTTAATTGCGCCGCATACACTGCAGTAGACAAGGCAGAATCAAATAATCAGTTATGTACAGCCCTCAATACAGAAGCACCTGTTTACCTTGCTGCTGCGATGGCGAGACGAGGCGGTTGGTTGATACAAATCTCCACTGATTACGTTTTTAACGGCAAGAAATTTACACCATACATTGAGACAGATACCCCCTGTCCAGACAGCGTTTATGGCAGTACGAAACTTGCTGGGGAACTTGCTGTAAGTAAGTTTTGCAAGAACACGATGATAATACGCACGGCATGGCTCTATTCCTCGTTCGGGAACAATTTCGTGAAGACCATGATTCGCCTTGGGAAGGAAAAGTCAGAGTTGGGCGTTGTTTTCGACCAGATAGGTACACCGACATACGCACGTGATTTGGCCCGCACGATAATGACTGCAATAGAAAAAGGAGTTGTTCCAGGCGTATTTCATTTTTCCAACGAAGGAGTGTGCAGTTGGTACGACTTTACAAAAGTCATACATCGGTTGACTGGCATCACCACGTGTAAGGTAAAGCCGATACATACGAGTGAATATCCTACACCAGCAACACGACCAGCATATAGCGTACTTGACAAGACGAAGATAAAGACTACTTATGGTATAGAAATACCATATTGGGAAGACAGTCTTGCGGAGTGCATTAAACTCTTGGAATGTTGAGGTCATCTGACTTCGGCATTACTTTATAACTAAATGAACGATGAATAACGAGATAGATAGACGACGGACATTTGCGATTATCTCGCACCCTGATGCCGGTAAGACGACACTTACCGAGAAATTCCTGCTGTTTGGCGGTCAGATACAGGTGGCTGGAGCAGTGAAGAACAATAAGATACGCAAGACAGCGACATCCGACTGGATGGATATTGAGAAACAGCGTGGTATATCCGTGTCGACATCAGTGATGGAGTTTGACTATGAGGGTTATAAGGTAAATATCCTTGATACCCCTGGTCACCAGGACTTTGCAGAAGATACTTACCGCACACTTACGGCAGTAGATTCTGCAATCATCGTGGTTGATGGTGCCAAAGGAGTAGAGGCACAGACCAGAAAGTTGATGAATGTCTGTAGAATGCGCAACACCCCCGTGATAATATTCATCAATAAGATGGACAGAGAGGGTCGCGACCCATTTGATTTACTCGATGAATTAGAAAAGGAACTTGAAATAAAGGTGCGCCCACTGTCATGGCCAATCAATCAGGGAGCTAAATTCAAGGGAGTTTATAATATTTATGAGCAGAAACTTGACCTGTTCACGCCAGACAAGCAGCGTGTTACGGAAAAAGTGGAGGTAGATATCAACAGCGATGAACTTGTGGAGCATATCGGAGAGACAGATGCCGATAAGTTGCGGGAGGATCTTGAACTTGTTGACGGAGTATATCCAGAGTTCAGCGTAGATGACTACCGCAATGCAGATGTAGCCCCAGTGTTTTTTGGCAGTGCCTTGAACAATTTCGGAGTGCAGGAACTGCTCAACTGTTTTGTGGAGATAGCTCCAAGTCCCCGTCCTACAAAGGCGGAGGAGAGAATGGTTAATCCGGAAGAACCGAAGTTCACAGGATTTATTTTTAAGATAACGGCGAACATCGACCCTAATCACCGTTCATGTATCGCTTTCTGCAAGATTTGCAGTGGTAAGTTCGTGCGCAACTATCCCTATTATCATGTCCGTTTGGATAAGACGCTGCGTTTCTCATCGCCTACTCAGTTTATGGCACAGCGCAAGAGTACTATAGAGGAAGCATATCCCGGTGATATAATAGGATTGCCTGACAATGGCATTTTCAAAATTGGTGACACGCTCACTGATGGCGAGAAACTGCATTTCCGTGGTTTGCCATCGTTCTCTCCTGAGATGTTCAAGTATATTGTGAACGATGACCCGATGAAAAGCAAGCAACTTGCCAAGGGTATCGACCAGTTGATGGATGAAGGTGTGGCACAGATGTTCGTGAACCAGTTTAATGGCAGGAAGTTAATAGGAACGGTAGGACAACTGCAATTCGAGGTAATCCAGTACCGTTTGGAGAATGAATATAATGCCAAATGCCGATGGGAACCAATACATTTGTATAAGGCATGCTGGATAGAATCAGATGATGCGACTGAACTTGACGCTTTCAAGAAACGTAAATATCAGTATATGGCTAAGGATAAGGAAGGACGGGATGTGTTCCTCGCAGACTCGGGGTATGTGTTGGAAATGGCGCAACAGGACTTTAAACACATACGCTTTCACTTCACAAGCGAATTCTGATTTTTATACTAATCTGTTGTTTTCAGGGAAAACGACGGTGGGGGTGAAAGTCTTCGCCTCTTCAAAGTCCATTTGGGCGTAAGAGATAATTATAAGGATGTCTCCGACCACGCATTTACGCGCTGCGCCCCCGTTTAGACAGATACAGCCAGTTCCTCGTGGACCTTTTATGACGTAAGTTTCAAAACGTTCACCGTTGTTGTTGTTCACCACCTGCACCTTCTCGCCAGCAATGAGATTGGCAGCATCCATGAGGTCCTCATCTATCGTGATGCTGCCGATATAATCGATGTTTGCGTCAGTTACTTTGACACGATGCAACTTGCTTTTCAATACTTCAATCAACATATTCTCTTATTGTTGGTGTTGTTATGCTATTTGCGAGGCTCCTTAAATTTGATATGGTCAATAAGTCTTACTGGTCTTGCACCACAGTAAACCGTTATGCACCCTACGACATAATCAGAATCGTTCCAATCGGAAACGGTTTGCAGGTTGTTGCCATCAACGATTGCAAGATATTCCACTTCGAGACCGTCTATGGCATTTATCCGTTCCACAATATAATCATGAGTTTCCTTCACGTTATGAGTTTTTGAATAATCAACACCTTCTTTCATAGTCTTGAATATTTCAGGTGCGATTTTTCGTTCCTCTGTTGACAATAGAGTATTACGTGAAGATAATGCCAATCCATCTTGATCACGGACAATAGGGCACTCAACAATCTTCACTCCTAAGGAAAGAGCCTTAACCATTGCCTTCACGACAGCTATTTGTTGCCAGTCCTTCTCTCCAAAATAAGCCCTGTCGGGATGCGTGATGTAGAAAAGGCGGCTCACGACCTGACATACACCATTAAAATGCCCTGGACGATGAGCACCTTCCATAACCGTCGTAATCGGAGGATACTCAAAATGACGGTTGTCAGGTATGGGGTACATTTCTTCTACAGACGGTGCGAATAAGTAGTCGGCACCAGCCTTTTCAAGTAAAGCACTGTCTTTTTCGATAGTGCGCGGGTATGTATTCAAGTCTTTCGGGTCGTTAAACTGAGTTGGATTAACGAACAGAGATACTACGGTAATATCATTATCAGAAATGCTTTTCTTGACTAATGAGATATGTCCATCATGTAGCGCACCCATAGTAGGTACAAGTCCTATGGTTTTCCCTTGTTTTCTGTCGGAGAACAAGGCATTTTGGAGATCAACGTTTTTGTGAAATACTTGCATTGATTATTACATTATACCTATTGTTGGATATAGTCAAAATAAGATTGCAAAAGTAGCAACAATATTCTTAAATAAAAAGGAATAATTAAAAAAATGTGCAAGAAGCGCAGTGATTTGTCTAATTTAGATAAAAAAAGATACATAATTATGAACTTTTTTGTATCTTTGCATTAATAAAATAAATGACAGTGAAGAAGATATTGTTCATAAATCAGGAAATTACGCCCTACGTTCCTGACAGTGAGATGTCTCATCTCGGCAGACAGCTTCCACAGGTGATGCAGGAGAAAGGTTACGAGATAAGGACGTTTATGCCAAAGTGGGGAAATATCAATGAGAGACGCGGACAGTTGCATGAGGTTATACGTTTGTCACGAATGATGCTTATAATTGATGAAACCGACCATCCGCTTATTATTAAAGTTGCCTCTATTCCATCAACGAGGATACAGGTATATTTCATAGACAATGAGGACTATTTCACGAAGCGTCTCATGGCAAGGGACGAGGATGGAAAGGAATACGATGATAATGGAGAGCGTGCGATATTCTTTGCCCGTGGAGTGTTGGAGACGGTAAAGAAACTACGTTGGACTCCAGATATTATCCATTGTCAGGGGTGGATGTGCTCTGTGATACCTCTTTATATCAAGACTGCATATCATGACGAACCATCTTTCACCGATACAAAGGTTATTACATCCCTTTTCTCGGAAGAGTTACATGACGGTTTGGGTGAGAATTTCAGACAAAGTATAGAGTTCAAGAATGTGAAAGCATCCTTGCTTGACACTTATAACAAAGATTTCGGATTTCAGGATATGCAGAAACTTGCCATTGACTATTCTGACGGAATTGTATGTGTGGGGAATAACGTAAATCCAGAATTAGTGAAATACGCCACTGAAAAGAATATCCCGCTTATTGACAATCCTGTTGATGAGAGTCTTGGCGACACTTTGAATGCTTTTTATGACAATATTTGTGAAAATAAATCAGAATAACTATTGTTCATCAGTTTTAAATTGCAATGAAAGTAAAGATTTTAGTGGTCATCATGATGTTGGTGTGTGTAACATTTTTTTCATGTGATGACACGACAGACACGATAGGAACTTCCCTTACAGACAATTTGGACTTATTGAAGGTAACGACAGATACATTTACTGTAACTTCAAAATCTTTTGTGGCAGATTCCGTATTGGCGCGTAATACTACTGGATATTTAGGGAAAATCCGAGACCCAGAGACTGGGGCTTATATAACAGGAGATTTCATGACACAGTTTAATACTCTCGAAGATTATGAGTTTCCTACAAAAGACAGTATCGCTAGTTTGTTGGATGGTGAGGTTATTGCAGATTCTTGTGAGATAAGGCTATTCTATGATGATTTTTATGGAGACTCTCTTGCAACGATGAACCTTACTGTTTATGAGATGAACGAGCCTATGAAAGAAGGGGTGAAATACTATTCCAATTTCGACCCTATTGCGGAAAATCTTGTTCGCACAGATGGTTTGAAGATTAACAAAACGTACACTCTTACTGACCTTACTGTTAATTCTGATACAAGGTGGGATGCGGATTCCTATACGCCTAATATTCAGATACGTTTGACTGACCCTTATACTGATAAAGATGGGGTAACATACAACAACTATGGAACTTATATTATGCGTAAGTATTATGAGGATCCAACCCGTTTCAAGAATTCATACAACTTCATACACGAGGTATGTCCAGGTTTTTATTTCAAGATTAATGAAGGTATCGGCTCGATGGCATACGTGTTTGTAAGTCAGATAAACGTATATTTCAAATATAAGAGTGATTCAACTTTCCTTGGTACTTCAAAGTTCTCTGGTACGGAGGAGGTGTTGCAGACAACCAATATTACCAACGACGAGCAGACAATAAACCGTTTGGTAAATGATAATTCCTGTACTTATATAAAAACCCCATCGGGCATATTTACAGAAGTTACTTTGCCTGTTGAGGAGATTGTGACAAACCATGAGAATGATACAATCAATACCGCAAAATTGATAATGTCACGTATAAACAACAATAACCATGGGGAATATATTTTGGATGTTCCGCAGACGTTGATGATGATTCCGAAAGATAGTATTTACACTTTCTTTGAAAATGAAGATATTGTAGACTACAAGAAATCTTTTATTGCTACTTATTCTTCTACATATAATTATTATAGTTTCAGTAATATTTCTGGTATGATAACTTATATGGATGAGACAAGGCAGAAAGGATTGGAAAGTAATCCAAATTGGGTTAAAGAGAATCCAGACTGGAATAAAGTCGTGATTATACCTGTAACGCTTACTACCAACTCATACAGCCAAATCGTGAAGGTTGTGCATGATATGAGTCTAACGAGTACACGGTTGATAGGAGGAAGTGAAAATTCTTACGACCCGATAACGATAAGTGTCATTTACAGTAAATTCAGTCATGAATAATGGCAGATAATATCTTTCAATAATGGCAGATAATTTTCTTGAAAAGCATTATGCAGAGTATGAAAAACGCAAGGAGGAATGGTTGCGCAAGAAGAAACATCTGACATTATCGGAGAAAACGAAGGTTAAAAAATAGTTACGCAAAAGTTTGGCGTTTAGAAATAAAATATCTACCTTTGCACACGCATTTTGAAAATGCAATGAGTTTAGATGCGCTTGTAGCTCAGTTGGTAGAGCATCTGACTCTTAATCAGAGGGTCCAGGGTTCGAGCCCCTGCAGGCGTACAAAAA
>JAJPYV010000067.1 GCA_021204735.1 Prevotella sp. | reverse complement strand
AAATATAAATGTATATAGGCAAATGAAGGCATTCAACCCCGATATTATTGTCTCTTTTCTTACTAATGAAGCCTTTGTTACTGGTTCCTTGATAGATGTTCCAAGCTTATATACTTTAAGAAATGATCCTTATAACTATAACAATACCGGTTTTAAAGGAATAATACGTAATTATTTGTTTAACAAAGCACGAACTATTGTTTTTCAAACAATAGGTGCGCAAAGGTATTTTAGTGAAACAATTCAGAGAAAAGGGGTTATAATCGCGAACCCTCTGAAAGAAGATTTGCCCAAATGGAAAGACTATACCCATGAAAAAGTGATTGTAACTGCTTGTAGACTGGATAAACAAAAAAACATACCTATGATGCTAAGGGCTTTCTCTCGTTTTAGGATAAACCATCCGGACTATAAGTTGAAGATATGCGGTGATGGAAAGTTAAAAGCAGAGTTGCAAACTATGGCAGTTAATTTGGGCATTTCAGAATCTGTAGAATTCATGGGGTTTAGAACGGATATACACGATATTATGGCACATTCCATGATATTCACATTGTCATCAGATTATGAAGGATTATCCAATTCGATGCTTGAAGCAATGTCTATGGGAATGCCAGTAATCTGCACTGATAGTTCTCCTGGTGGCGCAGCGACATATATAAAAGATTCCATAAATGGAATTCTCGTACCTGTAGGAGATTATGAAAAACTGTCGATGGCCTTTGCTAAAGTAGCTGACAATATTGCTTTTCGTAATCAACTGTCTGAAAATGCAGCAAATATTCGTGCAGATCTTATGCAAGATGCAATATTTAAGAAATGGGAAGAAAACATTTGCAATTTGCAACAATAGGATGAGATTATGAATGCATCACGATTCAAGGATAAAAAGTTTAATAGATACAGTCTATGAAATTCGTTATAGAGAAAGAGAAGTCCAAATGGTTAGTTTTGGCAGTTTACCTAACCATGTCGGCAATGGGATTTAAGATTTGGATTCTGGGTACTATTATTTTTATCACTTGGGATATTCTGACTAATAAATTACAGATACCTATACATATTCATAGACCCAATTTTGAGAATTGCCAGATTCTGTTCTCAATATTTATTGCCATATCTTTCTTTTGGTTAAGTAAAAATGTCGACCCCATAATAACATGGTCAATTCTTATAGGGGCATTTTCAACAATATATTTTTGTTCTTGGTTGAATCGGAATTTAAGAACTAAATCTGAACTTGAAACCATTTTAAGATTATGTGTTTATATACCTATTTTATGTGCCATATATGCATCAATAAGGACACCTGTTGATTCATTAAAAATCAATGCTAACTTATTTTTGGGAGATTATGGATTAGGGAGTCATAACACATTAGGAATGCTTGGAGCTTTCGCTGCCGCCATTTGTGTTTATTTCCTGACGGTGGAAAGGAAGAGACGCCTATTATATTATATTTGTTTATTTCTTGAATTAGTGATAACCATACTAGCCGGTTCGAGAAAAGGATTCGTAGGGATGGCTTTTTGTATAGGATTATATTTGATTCTATCTTCTCGAAGTACGACAATTATAAGGAACTGTGTCGTAGCAGTATCTTTGGTGTTATTGGGATATTATTTTTTGGTAACAAACGAATACCTTTATACACTGGCTGGTCACAAACTGCAAGTATTCGTCAAATCTTTCTTTTTTAATGATAATATTGCAGATCACAGTATAATAGAAAGGTCATATTATAGATCCCAGGCTTTATCTATGTTTACTCAGCACCCCATAACCGGTTTGGGGTTAGACGGTTTTCGTGCTTATATGGATCAAATTGGATATAGCCATGTGACGTATTCCCATTGTAATTATACAGAATTGCTTGCCGATTACGGAATCGTAGGCTTTATCCTTTATTATTTTTATAAAATGAAGGCTGTCGTCGCCAGATTTGGGGGAATATTCAGGAAAGATAATCTGCATATATTTTTATGGGTCATCGCTCTTACACTCCTCATATTGGAATATGGTTTTGTTTCATATTATGTAATGTGGAATCAATTATTATGGGTTATCATATTAATAGGATTGACTATTTCATCAAATACAATTAGATATGAATAAGTATTTAAACTATATTGTTCATCCAAAGCAGGGGATATTAGCTCTTTCTGCACATGGATTATTACCCTTTTTATCTGACAAAAAATACATTGAGATTGCATTTGAACAAAGAATGGGGTATAAACTGGATTTAAATAATCCAAAAACCTTCAATGAAAAGCTACAGTGGTTAAAACTATATAATAGAAGGCCGGAATATACACAAATGGTTGACAAATACGAGGCTAAAAAGTATGTAGCAAGTATTATAGGTGATGAATTTATAATTCCAACACTTGGTGTATGGGATAGGTTCGATGATATTGATTTCGATACTTTGCCCAACCAATTTGTTCTAAAATGTACTCATGACAGCGGGGGGCTCATTATTTGCAGGGATAAGAGCAAACTAGACATAAAAGCTTGCAGGGAGAAATTGAATAAGTCTCTAAACATGAATTATTTCTTAATTAGTAGGGAATGGCCGTACAAGGATGTCAAGCCCAGGATTATAGCAGAGAAATATATGGTAGATGAATCTGGATACGAGTTGAAAGACTATAAAGTATTCAATTTTGATGGCAAAGCAAAGGTCATACAAGTCGATTATGAAAGATTCAGCAACCACATGAGAAACCTTTATACTACTGAATGGGAATATATCGAAGCTGCCATACAATACCCTGCCAATTCCGAACGCCGTATACTCAGACCTGAGAAATTGAATGAGATGATTGAATTGGCAGAAAAATTGTCGAAGGGTATACCGCACCTTCGCACCGATTTCTATTCCATTGAAGATAAGTTGTATTTCGGTGAGTTGACATTCTATCATGGTTCAGGATTCGAGAAGTTTATTCCTGAAGAATTCGGGTTGACTATGGGAAGCTATATCCAAATACCCAAGGGGGGAGGGATTTTAATAAAGCATGATGGATTCATTTTATGGTTGCACAAAGTAATAGATGCAGCACTTAAAGATTATAAACTACATTGCTTTAATGGTCAACCAAAAATAACTCTTGTGTGTACAGGTAGATTCACTGACAAAGGTTTGCGCGAGGATTTTTTTGATAACGACTGGCAACATCTTAATATTCAAAGACCTAAAAACATTAGCTCAAACTATAAGATAGGATGTCCTCACAACTTTGAACTAATGAAAACATTAGCTTCGCGTCTATCGAAAGATATACCTTTTTTGAGAGTTGATTTTTATGAGATTCACGGTAAAGTGTATTTTGGTGAAATGACTTTCTTCCCCGCATCTGGATTAAAAAGATTTATCCCGAATAAATGCGACAGGGAATTAGGCAATTTGTTGAAGTTACCCATAATATGTGTGTAGATAATGAAGATACTAATTGGCGCAGACATTGTACCGACCAAATCCAATCTGGCCATATTTGAAAGTGCCTGCATGGAGAAGATTGTGGATGCCAATCTACTTAAAATACTTGCTAATGCAGATTACCGCATATTCAATCTTGAGGTGCCACTTACTGACAAGGAAGAACCCATACAGAAATGCGGCCCTAATCTCATTGCATCTACTGCCTCAATCAACGGATTGAAGCAGCTTGGAGTTGATTTCTTCACCCTTGCAAACAACCACATTTTAGACCAGGGCGAGCAAGGACTTTTTTCTACGATTAAAGTGCTACAGGACACTGGTATTGATTATTCAGGAGTAGGAAAGAATATATCAGAAGCATCTAAAGGGAAAGCCATCAAATTAGGAGAAAAGAATATCGGCATTTATTGTTGTGCTGAACATGAATTTTCCATTGCAACGAATGATAAAGCCGGAGCCAACCCATTTGACCCCTTCGACAGCCTTGACCATATAGCGGCACTGAAAGAGAATAGTGATTACGTTATTTGTCTTTACCATGGAGGGAAAGAACATTATCGTTACCCATCGCCCAATTTGCAAAAAACTTGCCGAAAGATTGTGGAGAAGGACGCAAATATAGTTGTCTGCCAACACTCCCACTGCATAGGTTGTAAAGAGGATTATATGAGCGGCACCATCATTTACGGGCAGGGTAATTTCTTGTTTGCCAGCCATGATAATGAGTTCTGGCAAACATCCCTGTTAATTTCCATAGATTTGGATTGCGATAATGAAAAGATAACATATATTCCCTTACAGAAAGCCAAGAATGGTGTAAAACTTGCTGTAGGAGCAGATGTTGTAGAAATTCTATCAGCTTTCCGGCAACGCTCTCAAGAAATCATTACTGAAGGCAAGATTGAAACAGAGTATGCGAAATATGCAAAATGTATGGTCGCTAATTATATCGTATCTAATGGTGTTTATAGTCCTTTCTTATTCAAAGCTATTAATAAGGCAAGTGGAAATCATTTAAGGACATGGATAACCAATAGAAAGATTAAGTGCCATGGGGTGCGAATGCTTAATAGATACGAGTGTGAAGCCCATAGAGAACTGATAATAAAAGGGCTTCGAGAAAGGATATTTAATGACTAAGTACATCGCTTTTAAATATATACATGCCATTAGTTTGAACATAAGATGCCAAGCCTGAATGCCAAAATAGTAAATGCCACGAAATGGTCGGGGCTAACCGAAATTGCGGTTAGACTCGTATTGCCATTTACCAATATGGTTTTGGCAAGGCTCCTCACTCCGGAAGCATTCGGTATAGTCGCCACTATTACGATGATTATTCTCTTTTCCGAGATTTTCACGGACGCCGGTTTCCAGAAATACCTTATACAGCATGAGTTCATAGATGATGAGGATAGGGAACAAAGCACCACAGTTGCTTTTTGGAGTAACCTGTTCATGTCTTTGTTTATCTGGGCCATTATTGCAATCTTTAGTGATAGGCTGGCAATCCTTGTCGGTAATCCGGGATTCGGTGAGGTCATAACCATCGCTTGCGTCTCAATACCGTTGGCTGCGTTTTCAAGCATACAGATGGCCCTTTATAAAAGGGATTTTGACTTTAAAACCCTGTTCAAGGTTAGGATGGTGAGTGTCGCCGTTCCCTTGCTCGTGACAATACCGTTAGCCATTTGGTTGCGCAGTTTCTGGGCATTGGTCATAGGCACCATTGTACGTGACACCCTTAATGCCGTTTTGCTTACAGCTTTGAGCCGATGGAAACCGCGCCTCTTCTATTCATGGAAGAAGTTGCATGAAATGTTCTCATTCAGCATCTGGTCGATGGTGGAAGCCATTACAATCTGGATGACGGGTTATGTGGACATATTCATTGTTGGGATATATCTTAGTATGTACTATGTGGGTATATATAAGACGGCTATGGGAACGGTGGGACAAATCATGAACCTTGTAACGGCATCCACCACTCCGGTTCTCTTTGCCGCACTTTCGAGGGTACAGAACGACCGCAAAGAGTTTGAGAATATATTTTACCGTTTCATGAAAGTTGTCGGCATTGTAGTTATTCCTTTTGGGATAGGGTTGTTCAGCTACCGGCAACTAGCTGTAGATATATTATTGGGAGACCAATGGGGTGATGCAATTGAACTGTTCGGGCTGTGGGCTTTATCCAATGTAGTTGTGATTATGCTTTGTCATTATTGCAGTGAAGTCTACCGTTCTTTGGGAAAGCCTATTTATTCAGTCTTGTCGCAAGTGCTATACATGCTTGTGATGATTCCCACCGTTTGGGTGGCTGTGAAGTATGATTTCCGTTCATTATACTTGTCGAAAGTCGTTGTACGGTTTTTTGGGGTTTTTTTTAACTTCGGAATCATGTATTTCTTGGTCAAGATGTCACCGATGAAAATGGTGTTTACCATCGCTCCCTCGCTGCTCTGTGCCATCGCAATGGCAGTCGTGGCCTATTTCTTGCAAATGATTTCAACTAATATTCTTTGGAGATTCACTTCAATAGTGATATGTGCCGCATTTTATTTTGCATTTTTGTTGATATTCCCGGCTGAACGTAAGATATGTCTTAATTATGGGCAGAAGTTACTTTTGAAGGCTAAATCATCTATTAGGAGAAAAAGGCAAGCACAATAACTAATAATGGCTCCCTTTGTAAAACATCAAAATGGACATAGATGAGACGCGAAGAGTTCCTTATCGATATAGTAGCATTACGCTTATTACTTATCTTCTTCTTGATTTTTTATCATTCCTTCGTCATATATACAGGAGGATGGGAACTACCTTTTGAAGGATTCCCTAATAATATCCCACTGTACTACTGGATGGGATACTTATCACACGGATTCCGTCTTGAAACTATGGTCTTCATATCAGGGATTTTGTTTGGATATGTCATAACAAAATATCCGGAGCGTTTGTCATTTAATGGTTGTGTAATAAAGAAAGCCAAACGCATACTCCTGCCCAGTATATTCTTCTCAATACTTTATTACCTGATGTTTTATGATATGAAAGCGCCATGGTATGTAATTGCATATAAGATTTTGAATGGTTGTGGACACCTCTGGTTCTTGCCGATGATATTCTGGTGCTTCATTTGCTGTTATTTAATTGTTAAAATTACCCCCCCCCATTGGGATTTAAAGAAGTTATTAATGCTAACTGTAGTTTTGAATCTAATAGCTGTCAACCACATTCCTTTCAGGGTTGGCAGTATGATGATATATTTCGTGTATTTCTATTTGGGTTATGCCGTAAAACGTGGAGGCTTGAATATCAGGATTAAGAAAACGTCTACTGTCATTGGCATGATAACTCTTTATATTGCTTTCACCATTATCTGTAATTATATAAAATATATTCCTCACGATGACCTTTGGCAAAAGATAGCGATATCCTTATCCACCCGCTTATTACATTTATTTGGTGCATTAAGCATGGTAATTGCTCTTTATTCTATAGCCAATTTCGAATCTTTGAAAACGAAACTAAAGAAATATGCTCCCTTGATAACGTTGAGTGGGTATTGTTATGGCGTATATATTTATCAACAGTTCATATTGAAATACCTTTATTATAATACCCAGCTTCCTTTTAAAGTTTCAGCTGTAGCTTTACCATGGATAGGATTGGTTATTACTCTATTCTTATCCTTGTTGCTATGTCATTTTACATTGAAGACGAAGTTTGGCAGATATCTAATAGGTTAATAGAATTGTTAGAAGAGTAGAAAACTGTTGCATTGATTACCATAATAAAATATAATATGCTTCCAATAGAAAAAAGGATAAAAACGAGAGAAGACCTAAAGAGGTTTATTAAAACAGAAAGGGCGAAGTACGGAAATCCATGGGGGGGGGGAATTCTCCTTACAAGGGAAAGGGATATTTTGGCTATGCACAACTATTTATTACGAAAAGCTGAATACCATAAGAATGTCGGGAACAAAATAAGGTATGTTTTATATAGGTTCGGATTGGCTCGTTTACAAAACAAATATTGTCTCAGGATTCCTTTAAACTGTTGTGATGAGGGATTAAAGATAATGCATGTTGGTCCAATACTTATGAATGGGAATGGTCGTGTTGGCAAAAATTGTTCAATTCACATCAATACAGGTCTAGTAGCTAATGGGCTTAATTCAGAAGCTCCTACATTAGGTGATGGCGTAGTCGTAGGATTCGGTGCCGTAGTTCTTGGCGGTGTAACAATTGCCGATAATGTTGCTATCGGAGCTAACGCAGTTGTAACAAGAGACATTCTTGAAACCAATGTGGCTGTTGCTGGTGTGCCAGCCAAAATAATCAGCAATAACGGTAGACTAAATTGGAATAATAGACCATCAAACATATAGTTTAGCTGTTCATCAGTTACAAGGTTGGACACTCGCGGCAGAGGGTGCTAATAAAGCCTTGTTTGTAGCAGAAAGTAATAAAGATAACTATCTACAATTTACAACAAGGATACAAGCCAACATCAATTAATGATCAACCCGTTTTACCCATCATTCTTATAGGGAAGTTGGCTCAAAGGGTATCTATAGAGTGAACGTAATAATTGAATACTACAAAAAACAAATTATTAACTCGTTGGTTGAATTAAATTTTTAAACATTTATAAATGGAAAAGTTGCACA
>JAJPYV010000232.1 GCA_021204735.1 Prevotella sp. | reverse complement strand
TCGAGCAATTGCTCAGCCAAATTAAGTAAGCGTTTAGTATTTTGGCCTATAACATTTAAGTTCTTTTTCAGCTTTTCATTAGTAATATTCATCTCTCCAATAGCTTCCAAAGGTCCGTTTATCAAGGTTAAAGGTGTACGTACCTCATGAGCAATTTCTGTAAAGAAAGTTACTTTAGACTCATATAATTCTTTTTCTTTTTCCATCTTATACAGATTTTGCTTTTCCTTCATTTGCTTATCCTTCAAATTCTTATACCAAAAGAACCAACAAAGGACACCAGACACGCCAAAAATTGCATATAATATATAAGCAATTGAAGACCTCCACCAAGGAGGTAAAATTATAATAGCTAATGAACGAGTAACATAAACGCCATCCTTAATGCCATTGGTACCTCTCACATGCAAAATATAATTACCCGGTGGCAGACTGGCATAAGAAATCTTTTGGTTACTTGAAGCTTTTACCCAATCTTTATCTAATGGCTCCAACTTATAATCATACTGATTAGATTCTGTAGTAGAATAACTTAACAGGGCTACGTCAAAACTGATATTTGACTGGTCATAGGAAAGGATAATCTTATCAGTTTGTTCAATACATTTTTTCAAAGGAGAATTTGGAGTGTGTACAGTTATTTCCTGATTAAATATACTGAATTTAGAAATATAGATTGAAGGCTGGAAATTGATTTCTTCTGAAACATTGGGATTAAAAGCGATAAGGCCATCAATAGTTCCAAAGTAAAACTTACCATCCTCCCCTTTTAGAGCAGATTTATAATTAAATTGATTCCCTATTAGACCATCTTTTGTCGTATAAACACGAATATCTTTAGTATCAGGATTGAATCTGACTAATCCTCTATTTGTTCCAAACCATAAATTGGATTGTTCATCTTCCAATATCTTATAAGCCACATCATCAGGCAACCCTTCATCAACAGAGAATGTAGAAAAGTCATCAGTATCGGAATTATAACGACAAATGCCTCCACGATCAGTAGAAATCCAAATCCGGCCTTTACTGTCCTGCATAATAGAACTTACAGAGTTGGAACTCAATGAATTTTTCACATTCTCTTCATAAATATATTTCTTGAATGAATTCTTTTGAAGATTATATTTCCATATTCCATTTCCCATAGAAGCGAACCATAAATCACCATCTTTATCTTGAAATATATCGAAAATCCAATCAAACCCTATCTCGTCCACCCTTTCAAACTTATAATCTCCAGACAATGCTTTATACAATCCCCATCCCGTACCAATCCATTTACAACCAGTATTATCTATAAAAAAAGAGTAAACGCTACCTTCACCTATATCCAGATGACTTGCATCATAATGACTAACCTTATTTTCAGACAAATGGATTATATCCAAACCCGATTTAAACAAGCCGCAAACAATTCTATCATCCCAATAAGACATAGAAAGCGTTACCTGACGATTATCAGTGCTTCCTTTATAAGGACTTAAACGACTAAACTTACCAGTAGAAAGATTCAGAATTTCCACGCCATTATCTTCAGTGCCGATATACACATTTCCGCGATTATCGCCAACTATCTCCCTTATTCGTTTAGTACTCAATGAATTCATACTACTATTTGGTACATAGTTTTCGAATGACAAATTTCGATGTGGCAGGTAATTCACCCCTCCAAACATCGTTCCTAACCAAACGCCATTTTCCCTATCCCTATAAATACTATAAATTATCTTATCTGAAAGGCTAAAAGGGCACATCAAATCTTGCTCCAAATGAATAGTATTACCCAACTTCTCATTAACAATATATATTCCTTCAGAGGTACCCACCCAAAGTTCATCGTCAAAATACATAAGATCCCTTACATAGGTATGTTCGATTTCAGGTAAATCAAATTTTATCAATTGGTCAGTTTGGGGATTATATTTCATCAGTTCTCCATCATATAGGGCAAAAACAATCCATTCACCATAATCACATATTGCCAATATATTTTTCCCTTCTAAATTATTTTGTACTCTATTCACACCAAATTGATCAAATACATCTGTCTGAGGATTATATCTAAGTAAACCTATTCCCCAAGTACCAACCCAAACCTCACCATTTTGACGCACACAAATACAATCAGGTTCTTCTGTTTTAAAATTCCCTGCGACATCATATAAATAAAGTTCCTCATTTTTATAACGGAATATTCCTTGATCGGGAATCACCACCCAAATATTTCCAACAGAATCTGCAACAATATTGGATACCCAGTTACTCATATCAAAGCCATCTTTCGTCTTAAGATTTACAACTTTAAAAACATCTATATCTGAATAATATTGATACACACCTCTATCAGTCCCTACCCATAAGCAACGTTCCTTATCCTCAAACAATGCAGAGATATTATGATTGCCCGTGCCAGCGGCATAATCATCACAATCCATTTGTACTATCGAAGTCCCGTCATACCGATTCAATCCATTTTTAGTGCCAAACCACATAAAGCCATAACTATCTTGGAGAATGGCCTTAACATTGCTTTGTGATAATCCGTTATCAATTGAGATATGAAAAAAATAATAATTAGACACACTCCTTTGAGCTGCCTTTAGTGGAAGAATGCCAAACCAACAAAACAAAAAAAGCAAAATGTTGTTTTTCATATAATGTATCAAAAGTTAATAACTATATTTTGAATAAACCAATTACCCAACAAAGATACAACCTTATTCTGGTATTCAGTATCTGTAGCGTAAACAATCAATGCAACATTACAAAAAAATCATATATACATTCATAACGAAGAGAAATTAAATATTACTCATAGCATGGCATTGCCTATTTTATTATTTTAACCTCTAAAAGAATAATTCTCATTTTTTCTTGTTATTTTTCACGAATAACCATAACAAATCCTCCGCCAGAGGCCATTTCCATTTTTAAAATAGAGTTATTATCAATCATTATGTTTTCATGGATGTACAAATTAGCATTCTGTTTACAACCTTTGTCATCACGGAAAATTTCAGCCTCATATTGTTTCCCTTGTTTTAAAAAATTACATTTAACCTCTACATTTCTCTTACCCCAAGCGTTCAATCCTCCTACAAACCAAACGTCATCTTTTCGTTTGGCTAGAACCGCATATTCACCTACACCAGCATCCAATGAGATCGTTTTATCCCATGATGTAGGAACATCTGATAAATATTTTAAAATATCAGGGTATTTACGATATTCATCTGGAGAATCGCACATAGTAGCAAACGGAGCCGACAATATAATAAACAAGGCCAATTCATGAGAACGTGTACCTAAAGAACTTGGTAATCCTGGATCAATTGGCACAAATTTTTCTAACGTACTATTACGCATGGAACCAGGAGTATAATCAATTCCGCCACCAAGCATGCGAGTAAAAATACACTGTAACTGATAGTTTGGATTAGATGTTGTGTCCCATTTAAAACATTCAGCACAGCGCATCGCCTCATAAGAAAGAATATTAGGATAGGCACGATGAAGCCCTGTAGGTTTACTACATCCATGAAAATCTACCATTAAGTGTCGCTCTGCACATGCTTTGGCTAAATTTTCATACTCTGGAATAATTTGGGCATCATCTCGGTCGAAAAAATCAATTTTCACGCCGACCGCTCCCCAATCTCGAATAGAATCTAAATAACAATGTGGATGTTGAAAAAGGGTAGCTGCAACAGTCCATAACCATACGCCGACATTTTTATCTTTGCCATATCGAATTACCTCTTTAATATCGATATTCTTATTCAAATCGGTTGGATTAAAAACATTACTCCATCCTGCATCAACCAATAAATAGGGTATTTGATTCTCCGAAGCGAAATCAATGTAATATTTGTATAACTGGGTAGACAAGTTATTGGGACCGGATGGGAAAGGAGCATTTTCCAATATGGCACAATGCCACCATTCCCATGTAGCTTTACCCGGACGAATCCAATCCGTATCAGATATCTGTTGAGGTTTAGCCAATAAATAAATCATTTCATTAGTAAGCAAATCTTTATCTTCTTTAACTACAATCACAATGCGCCATGGGAAAGCATGGTTACCTGCTACAGAAGCCATATAATTTGTACGTTCTGTTACCACCGATACGAAATTTCCCCAACTTCCCATCTCTACCTTTTTGGGATATAACGCCCAATAACCCTTTATTGTACCTTGTTGTTTGCGCAAATACATTCCAGGATAATTATTCAAGTCTGATTCAGCAATTACTACACGTACATGCTGCTTACTGTTAGTAAACAAGGTAGGAGTTATACCATATTTGTTTTCCCTAATCTTAGAAACATGATTATAAAGTACATTACTAAGTTCCCAAGCTGTAAAATTGTTCGTCTCTGGAAGGATGACAGCAGGATCATCAGCAAAATTGAAAGAGGCTTCTTCATGAAAAACCTTTAATGAATCTTGCACTGGCAAGTTTCCACAAAAGCGATAAGCCATTCCCTCATTGTACATACGGAAAATGAGTGAATATCCCTCTTTAAATTTTAAAGACAACTCATTATAATTATTAAGTAATTTACGTTGATTTCCAACTATTGGATAAACTTTTTCATATATACTGGCTGTAGATGCACCTACAACTTCTCCTTTCTCACCCCATATATCACCGTTTTCCATCTCCATGCAAATAGTAGAAGGAATGATAATTGGATTACCCGCATAATCTAAAGAATAGGATAATTTATTATCAACATTTACAACCAATGTCAACTCTCTATTTGGAGATGTCAATTCATAAGTAGATGGTGTCTGTGATTGCACAATCACAGATATAAAGCAACCTATCAATAGTAATAAAATGTTTTTATTCTCCATCATTACACAAATTACGGTGAATCTGTCCACCTTGATGATTTATATCAAGATCTCTTACTTTATCCAAAAATACTATAGCCTTGTTCGTTTCTTGTAACCCAAGATATCCAAGTCCCATTACATAGTTACAATGTATGAGGTTTCGTTTATCCAAATCTTCCTCCCATATAGCCAAATCAGGTAATGAAACCGCAAAGTAATCTATCCTACACCGGTCAAACAGATGTTTCTCACCATGTCTTATCAATTTATGGAAACAGCTCCTCGCCTTATCCTCCTCACCCAACGCACGCCATGCTAAACCTTGATAGAATATATTGTCTGGCTGTGGGTCATTATAGAAGAATGCTTGCTGTGGTTCGGAAGATCCAATGGTGGCTTTCTGGAAACAGTCAATCGCCTCTTCGTCCTTACCCAATCCACGGAAGGCTTCACCTTTATAATACAGAATATTGTTTTCCTCGGCATTGATAAGTTTACCCTCGCCCAAGTTGTGTGGAAAAGCGGCCGTTTGCTCCAATAACGAAAGAGAATCAGCATAACGGCGTTCACGCAAGGCAATTTTGGCCAACTCAACATGGCATAGCAGGTATTGCCCCGTAACCTTCCCTTCACCGCCTTCCCATGGATGGAACTTCCGCATTGCCAGTAGTTCTTTCGCTTTTACATAGGCACCCAATTGGTTGTAGAGCGTAATGCGCTCGACGGAAAGGTCGTCGCGCTCCTCCACCTCATGCAGGTGTTGTTCAAGGAACGACAGACGTTCCCGATGGAAGTAGCCCAAACGTTTATAGAGTTGGTCAAGTTCCATCAAGACGCGGCCGTCATGCTCGTCCAAGGCATAGGCCCGCTCCAAGCATTCCCTTGCCCGCTCTTTATCACCACGTTTGTTGTAAAAGGCCAAGGCCAAGTTTCTCCATACGGTAGGAAAGGCTGGATCTATGAGAGATGAGGATTCCCAACAGGCTATGGCATCATCGTACTGGCGATTAGCGTACCAATAATTGCCCAAGCTGTATGCGGCTTTAGAGGCCTTACCGTTTAAACGGATGGCATCCTGCAAAATGGGGACCTCCTCTATGCGGTTTGGGAAACAGTAGGAGAAATCGCCCTGTTCGGCCTTGAGGTAATATTGCAATGCGGTCTGCCTGTCACCCATACACGTATGGAAATAGCCTATTGCGTAATAAACCATGGGATAAACATCTTTCGTGTCATCTAAATAATACTCCAATAACGACATGGCTTCAACATAAAGACCTGAAGCGGCAAAATCAAGTGCGTACTCGATATAACCATGCTCATTGCCGCGCATGAACCTCTTCATTTCATCCAAATGGCCGTGGTCACCGGTCAACAAGAACTCCTCAAAACGACAACCCATGTTGAAGCGGTCTATTGCCAATGATTCCCCGATAAACGCAAGAGCTTCTGCCTTACGCTCCAGCTTCCTCAATATAGAGGATTTCAATTGGCGGGCTTTATGGTTGTGCCAATTACGAAGCAAGGAACGTTCCACTTTATCCAATGCCGCCTCATAATCGCGCTTTCGGCAGTCCAATTGCGCCAACGCATACCATGAGGAGTCTTGCCACGCAGCATTCCATGTAGCCTTGTAGTATGCATCGTACGCCGCCTCACATTTACACTGCATGACTAAACAACAACCCAAGTTATAGTAAGGTTCGCCGTCATAAGGATTTGGGTTACGTAAAGTCAATGTTTCTATTGACTTACGGAAATAGGATTCCGCCTGTTCAAACTTTCCTCTACGCAACAGATACAATCCAACCGCGTTGTTGCAACGCACATCTCTGGGTTCACGGCGTAACGCCTCCATGTAGTAATCCAACGGGTTATAGGTGGCGTGACGATATTGCTCCAAATGCAACCCCGTGAGGAAGAGCTGTTCTATGGACGATATGTCACGCGGATCCTTGGCCGCTTCCGCCGGCTTGGGAACAGGAGTGATGCCAGGCATGCAGGCTTGATAGCGGAGCAGGAGATTCCCATCGCGGTCACGTATTTCAGACGCCATCTCATAGTCATGGAGATTACCTGTGGTAAAAGCTTTGTCATACGGCCGGGACGGGGATATGTCTGTCCTTTCATCCAACAAGAGGATACCATCGGGGCCTTTTACAAGAACTTGAATATCGGAATTTACGCCGGTGGCATATAGCTTCAACACGGCCTTGCCGTCATGAGCCTCTAAATTCAACAAGAAATCCTTAGTAGCGTTCTTCACGTAACCCACTTCGCTATAGGGCATAAAGTATTGTTTCCAAGACCTCTCCTCGTAAGGCTGAATCCAACTGAAATCGGGCTGATTGTCCGTGTACACGCCAGTCATCAACTCAATATAGGGGCCATCCTCATCGGTGAGGTTGCGGTCCCAAGCCCTGCCGAAATCGCCGTTACCCCATGTCCACTGCTTCTTACCCGGGGAGATGTGGTGATCGGCCACGTGCAACAATCCACCGTGCGTGTCCTCTTCGTAACCTCCCACAAAGTCATAGTCAGACTTCACGGCCATATAGGATGTGGGTACCGGAATGTTCTTGTATTTAGAAATGTCGATTCCCGCCGAGTAGTCTTGCTTGTAATAGATACCGGTGGCGATAGGGAAAGAGGAAACGTCACGCTTGCCATGATCGTAGACAGCATGAACATCGGGCGGGAACACGGAATGGTAATGGTCGCCCACCTTCACAGCAGGATTGGCCCACCAAAGGAAAGTCTGAGGGAAAGGGGTACGGTTGTAAATCTTTACCTTTATCTCCAAGTAAGCCTTGCCCGGAGATAGCGTAAAGCCCTGCATGCCCTTGGTACGTGACATGCGTTCTATCTCGTTACACCAAACAGTCTTGCTGCCGTCGGCGTTCTCCTCGATAGTAAAATCCGTGGGAAGGAATGTGGAAGGGCGATGATGTTGGGGCCAATTAAACTCTATGCCGCCAGAAATCCACGGGCCGGTCAACCCAACCAACGCCGGCTTTATAACCTGATTGTAGTAGACGAAATGACGACCTTTTACCTTATCGTATGCCATCTGGACACGACCACCTAATTCGGGGAGTATCATAATTTTTAAATACTCGTTTTCGAGGAACAGCGCATGGTATTTCTTCTCTTTTTTCTCATCAGAGATTTTCTCGATGACCGGATAAGGGTAAACCGCTCCGCTGCTTCCTTGATATACCCTCTTTTCAAGGAAGATAGGGTTTTTCTCCTCTTTACCTATCCCATATGTGGGAAGTAGAATATCTTCCTCCCATACACGCACATCACTCTTGCTTACGGTACTTTGAATCAAATATTGTGTTATCGCTTCCATTGATTTTGGTTTATATATCAAACCTGTTGGTTGAATTAAATTAGCGAATATTTTATCTGCCCAATTGGACGAT
>JAJPYV010000237.1:339-8286 GCA_021204735.1 Prevotella sp. | reverse complement strand
GATCTGCAAATAGACTTTACGGAAGCATTGTCCGGCCGTGCGGCTGAGGAGTATCGGGAGAGTTTGGATATAAGGCAGACGGCTAACCTGTTAAGTGCGGCATCATAATTGAAGAAGGTACCTTATTGTTGTTCCGTTCCTTTGTGTTCAAAAACGGGGCTATTCCCCAAGACAAGTTTTTCGTCGTGTTGAAAAAGCAGGAAGGGAATATCTTGCTCGCAAGCTTGCCTACGTCGAAGGATCATGTGCCTTCGGACGTGAATTTGAAGCGTGGTTGCACGGATATTCCGGAGCGGATGTTCAATGCGTTTGTATTTCTGTGCGGCGAGCATATAGCGATGAAAGATGATGGAACTCCTTTCGCATTTAATAAGCATACATTTATTTACGGAACTGACCTTGATATGTATCCAGCCGAGCAGTTTGACTTACAAAAGAAAATGAAACAAACTGTGATAGAGAAAATAGGGGTATTGAAAGAAGCTCATTTCAATGAACTTGTCGCGTGCCTGTCGGGTAGCAAAATGGTAAAGAACAAGTTCAGGAAGATGCTGCAAGCATAATTATAGAGTATGAATCCGGCTATTATTTGATGCAGGAACACACTTTTTCGAGGATAGTTTCTACGAATTACTGAGAAAGTTTTCGCACAAGAAGAAGTAATTACTGCCTATTGAATTATTCATACTGTTTGGAGTAATGGGGATGGATAGAGTGAAACACTATCCTATCTTGTTCAATACTTGAAATAGTTCATCGATTTTTTTCACAATACGCTCTTGCTCAGATTTGGGTGGCAAGGGTATTATAAGTTGGTCAAGAATCTTTGATGACAATCCCTGGATACCAATACCTTTCCCATCTAAATAACCTGCGTACTTATAAAAAAAGAATATATAATAAAAAAACATCGTGCAGACAGGAACAAAACTTCGAAGTTTATGTATATGATTTTGAATACATATATCGTGATTCTCTTTCCATATAGCGGCACGCCCTATATCTCCACCTTCACAAACAAGTAAATCTCCATATGTAGCAGTACATTTGTCTATTTCATTATCAGTAAATAGCATTTTCTTTAAGTTATCAAGTACAAAGTAATTCCAGTAGAGATTAGATGTTGTAATATACGGCAACATAATTCCTTCTTTATCAGATGAATTTAACGCCTTTCCTGTGCAATGACTAAATAATGTACCTAATCGAATCCATTCCCATGACAATGGTATATTGAGTGTAATTAGTTTAGTAATATCTAATGTCTTTTTCCCTATTTGTTCATAATACTTGTTATCTTCACCAAGAAAAATAACAGAATTGTTCCAGGATTTCTTTATTTTCCCCACTTTTACAAGTCTTTGTTTCTCCTGCCTGATTTGTTCAAGTATATCTTTAGCTGTACCCTCTTCAATTCTTTGTTCTACAAGGTGTCCTTGAATGGCTTCTTGTAGTATAGATACTTTCAGTTTGTCTTTAATCTTTTCATTCAGTATATCTAAATTATCTTGTAAATCTCCATATTTCTCTACATAAGGCATAATCTCTTCAAGCTTCGCAACAATTCTTTTTTGCTCTGCAAGAGGGGGAAGAGGAAAGACTAAAGAAGATAAAGAATGGTTAGTTAGATGTTTAATCGTCATTCCTTTAGTATGTTCATCTATTATCCCACAACATTTATATAATTCCATAACGTACTTAAAAAATATAGGCAATATATTCCCATAAAACCTAACCCTGTGCAGTGCGTTTTGGTAATACATTTCACAATCATCATTCCATATTGCAGTCCTTCCCACATCTCCACCTTCACAAATCAACATATCATCTTTTTGTAGTCTGTATTTTCCTTTTTCTATTTCTGTGAAAAAGGTCCTTTTGACATTGATAAGATTGATGCCTTCCCAATAAATATTGATACTACAAAGATATGGAGTTTCACTCCCAAATGCTTTACCTTTATCTAATGTTTTACCTAATTGGATAGAAGCTATTGAAGGCAATCTACACCACACCCAACTTTGTGGAACTTCAAACGGAATATCCGTATCAATACAGTGTATTATTTTACCTTTTCTTTCATAGTACTTGCCATCTTCTCCTTTGAATATATGACTGTCGAACAAATTAGATTTATTCAATTTCTTCTCTTTCACAAGACTTTGCTTCTCTTGCTTGATTTTATCAAGCAATATGGAAGCGGGTTCATCAGCCGGGTCTTGTGGCACAAGCTTTCCTTGTATTGCCAACTGTAAGATACTACTTTTCAGTTGCTCGCCGTTCATCTTTCCTTTATTTTTGAATTCGATGCTTAAATGCCTAATAACCGTTTTATTTCTGCCAAAGTGCTGTCTATTTCCTGTTCAAGGGCTCGACGTTGAATGTAATAGTCATCAAGCAGTTCCGAAGGTGGAAGGATTTCGATAACCTCCTTTGGAAACTTACACTGGTCAAGATTGTAATCCATAGCCATCAGTTGTTTAGGCGTGAAACATCGGGACTTTACATCGTGGCCATCTTCGGAGACAATTTCTTTACGGTCGTTCCACCATTCTTCTATCGGGTGGCAATGTTCGGCAAGCATGGGTTTTGTTTTGGAGAAGTGCTTGTAACCTTCGGGCATATCCAAACGGTAAAACCATGTATTGGCGGTAGAGAATCCCTCTTCTGCATAATCTGCACGCTCATTGTTGAAGAAAAGAATGTTTGTGGCAATGGTTGTATAGGGAGAGAAGATGCTGCCCGGCAAACGGATAATGGTATGTAAGTTGAATTCGCGTAGTAATTTCTTTTTTATTGCTGTTTTAGTATTGTCAGTTGTGCTGGACATGAATCCATCAGGTAAGACGACTGCCGCACGCCCGTTTCTTTTGAGTCTATACATAATCAGCACCATGAATAAATCTGCTGTCTCACCAGAAGCAAGGTCGCGAGGGAAGTGCATCTTGATATCTGCTTTCTCGTTGCCTCCATAGGGCGGATTCATAAGAATAACATCGAACTTGTCGTCATCTGTATAGTTGAGCACATCTTTTGTCAGAGAATTATCATGAAATATCTTGGGCTCGTTTATACCGTGAAGAAGTGCGTTCGTTATACAAAGCATATAGGGGAATTGCTTCTTCTCTATGCCATAGATAGATTTGGCATATTCTATTCTATCTTGGGCGGTTTTGGCTTTTTTGTCAAGTTCATTCAGCCAACTTATAATGAAACCGCCTGTGCCACAAGCAAAGTCTGCCATTTGTTCGCCTACTTGTGGGTTAATGATTTTTGCCATAAAGTCGGTAAGGGCGCGTGGGGTATAGAATTCTCCTGCTGTTCCTGCCGACTGCATTTCTTTCAAAATAGACTCATATATTTCGCCAAAGGCATGCTTCTTTTTATAATCTCCTAAATCGAGTTCGTCTATGATGTTGATTACTTGTCGTAGCAGTACACCGTCTTTCATATATTGATTGGCATCTTCAAACGTAGTACGGACAATTGCTTTGTTCATGGGAGTGTTTGGTGTAACTTCCAATCTCTTTAATGCAGGGAAAAGCGTGCCGTTTACGAAATTTAGCAATTCATCGGCAGTAAGTGCGTTGCCGTCTGCCTTGTCTTTTGCCCAATTACGCCAACGGCAATGCTCTGGAATGATGGAGATATAGTTAACTTCATTGAATTCCCAGTCATCTTCTTTTTCATCGTAGACTTTTAAAAACAACATCCATGCTATTTGTTCAATGCGCTGTGCATCACCGTTAATGCCCGGGTCGTTGCGCATGATGTTGCGTATGTTCTTTACAAAATTATTGAGAAGCATGTTGCTATGCTATATTATATATTATTCTTTCTAGTTCTTTCACAGCTGTAAGATATTCGTCTTTTCCACCAAATAGTTTGGCAATGCGTCTGGGAGGACCCATTTGACGAAAAGGTTCAAGTTCTAATACAGATAGACTTTCCAATTGCGATATACCATCATTGGCGTATTTATCCAACAAAGCCTCCAATACTTTTCGGGCTTGTTCGCCATATTTGTTGAAGACATCACGTTTCTTGACATTCGCAGCCCGTTCACGACGTGTAAATGCTTTGCCACCGTAGGCAATGTGACATATGAAATCAAATTCGTCAACGTCTGCCATACCTTCATCTTGCTGCAAGGTTTTCAAGTCTATGCCATACTCCTTCATTAGATCATCAATCTCGGATTTTTTCTCAGCCTCGTTCCACTTGGTCTTAAATTCATCCATTGTGGCATAGTTTCCCAATATGCTGCTACGTGTATAATCGGTAATGCTTTCAGTACGTAGCAATTTGCCGTTTGCGTCGTATATGGATACTACTTTGTTGATGATTCTGACTTCGCACCCCTCCCTGTCGACTACAGGCTTGTATAACGGTTGTGGAGGTGGTAAAGGAGGAGTTGGGGGCTCTTTTCTCCCACTTTGGTAATTCTCGTCTTGTTCTATTGGCCCGTCCCAATCTGTGTCGGCGAAGAGTCGGGTAACATTGCGGAAATCCATGATGGTGAAATGAGTTTTTCCCTCTTTTTCCCTAATACGGGTCCCGCGACCGATAATCTGCTTGAACTCTGTCATAGAATTAATGCATTGGTCAAGAACTATCAATTTAACCATTTTGCAATCAACGCCTGTTGATAATAGCTTGCTGGTTGTTGCTATTACGGGATATTTCTCGGTAACGGAAGTAAAGTACTCCAATTTGGATTGTCCGTAAGTGTCACTTCCGGTAATTCGAACCACATAATCGGGATTTTTCCTTGTCATGTCTGCATTTTCATTCACCAATGCCGAGCGCATACGTTCGGCATGTGCTTCATCGGCACAAAAAACAATAGTTTTTGCCATACGGTCGTTTTTTTTGAGGTAAGTCGTAATTTCTTGCGCTACCTCTCTTATCCTATCCTTTATGATGATGTTGTAGTCGTAGTCAGTGTTGTTATATATGCGGTCTGGAATGGGTTTGCCATCAACGTCTACTTGTCCTGCTTTCGGCCTCCATTCATTTCCTATATTTGTTGTAATGTTGACAACCTTGAAAGGAGCTAGGAAACCGTCTTCAATCCCCTCTTTCAGACTGTAGGTATAAATTGGTTCATTGAAATAAGCAATAGACGATTGGTATTTCGTCTCTTTGGGGGTAGCTGTCATACCCAGTTGAATGGCACCGTTGAAATACTCCAATATTTCCCGCCATTTACTGTCTTCATTGGCACTGCCGCGGTGACACTCGTCGACAATCACCATATCGAAGAACTTGGGGTTGAACAATTCGGCATAGTTCTTTTTTCCGTCTTGTCCTATGAGTTGTTGGTAAAGTGCGAAATAAACTTCGTAAGCGGTAATTCCTGTTCCCAAATCATTTTGGTAACTTACTTTGTGGATTGTATTTTCAAGAGGTTTGAAGTCTTGTTGTATCGACTGGTCTACTAATACATTGCGATCGGCAAGGTATAGGATTTTTCTAATTAATCCTGCTTTTAACAAACGATATACTATTTGGAATGCTGTGTAAGTTTTACCAGTCCCGGTAGCCATAACAAGTAATAGACGTTTATTCCCGCGTGCCACGGCGTTTACAACCCTGTTGACCGCATTACGTTGATAATAACGTGGTGGAAAAATATCTTGTCCGGTGCAATAGGGTTGGTCGATTACCTTTTTCTCGGCTTCAGAAATTTCTCTCCCTTTATTGCTTTCAGCCATAAACCTTTGTTTCAGTTCTTCTATGGTAGGAAATTCATCAATAGATAATTCGCGCTCCCTACCTGTAAGAAAATCATATTCCATAAAACCCAACCCATTGGAACTGTATGCGAACGGAACATCCATCATCTTGCAATATTCCTTGGCTTGTTGTAATCCGTGTGAAACCGTATGATTAGCGGTCTTCGCCTCCACGATCGCAATAGGAGTTGTCCTGTTTAAATACAACACATAGTCAGCATATTTTGGACTTTCACGGTGTACTAAGTTTCCTCTCAAACAGATTTTTCCATCTGTAAACTGGACCTTCTGTTCCATGTAGATACTTTCCCGCGACCATCCTTTCTTAGTGATAGCTGGGGTGATATATCGCAACTTTACATCTTCCTCTGACAATTCTGTAAGAATACTCATGCGTTTTATTGTTTTGAAGGGATTAGTCAGTTGCAATAATACGGAAAAGTTCTTGTAAAGTAAATTATTACATGCAGTTTTTTTGCATGTACAGTTCTTAAATTAATGATAATTAATAAATTGAATACTTTACTATCGTACTATCAATTATCCTTTTACGAAGCTAATATAACGTATTATAAGAAAAAGTGCTATGTTTTCATATGTAGCATCTACTATGACAATATGAGGATTGTCTTGTTACATCTCTGCCTTGATAATTGCCGTGATGACCTTAAATTTTGTCTTACAGTTTGAAAAATGGAGAAGAACATATCGCGCTCGCTTTGTATAAACATGAGGTGAGAATCTACTTCCCGTTAAAGTACTTCGCCAATCCGTATAAAGGTATGTTCTCCATCCAGCCTTGGTCTATATAATCGAGCATGGATATGCGGAGGCCTTTGAGGTTGTATCCGGGGTGGGTCTTGATGTATTCGGCCATGGAACGGGATCGGACGTTCTTTTCCGCTTTTACCTCGATGGGAATCACGCGGTCGGTCTGTACCACGAAATCTATTTCGGCGGGGCTGTTGCCGTTGCTCCAATAATAGGCGGTCATATCCATGGCTGTCAACTGCTGGAGTACGAATTGCTCGGTGAAAGCACCTTTGAACTCCTTGAAGACGTTATCGCCTATGAGCATTTGGGCGGGTGGGGTCTCTGTCATGCAAGCCAGCAAGCCGCAATCGAGCAAGAAGAGTTTGAAGGCTCCTAAATCTTCATAGAACTTCACGGGCATGTGAAGTTCATTTACCCTACAGACTTTATGCACGATGCCTGCGTCTACAAGCCATTGGATGGCAAGTTCGTATTCGGTGGCTCTGGCACCGGGCTTGAGTACATTGTATATGAACTTCTTGTTCTCCTTGGCTAATTGAGACGGCAATGAATGTAATACCTGCCCGATGCGCATGCTCTCGGTGGCGGTGGTATGCTTGGAGATGTCACGCCGATAGGCATCGAGTATTTCCGTCTGCTTGGTTCTTACCGCTTGCAAATCGTGATGGGCAACATAATGGGCTGTCACTTCGGGCATGCCGCCTACATAATAGTATTGCCGAAGCTGATCGATGTATTTGGGCGCAAGCACGCTGAGTATGCCCCAATCGGGCTGATGGAACAGGTCGCACAAGGTGGTTTCACCGGCGGCCATGAGGAACTCCTCGAAATCCATGGGGTACATGTGGAGCATATTGACTTTCCCGACGGGGAACGACTCGCCTTGGCCGATGGTGATGCCCAGCATGGAGCCGGCGGCGATGACATGGTATTGGGGCGCGTTCTCCGCAAAATACTTCAAGCTGTGCAAGCCTCGCTTGACTTCTTGTAATTCATCTAATATAATCAATGTCTTGCCGGCCTCGATCTTTGTGCCTGTCATGGCTTGAAGTGCAAGCAGGATTCTTGGAATGTTGTAGTCTGATTCAAACAACTCTTTGGCCAAGGGTTCTTCGTCACAGTTCACGTAGGCCACGCTTTGGAACTCCAACTTGCCGAAATGCTTCATTATCCATGTCTTGCCCACCTGTCTGGCACCCAGCAAGACCAACGGTTTGCGGTCGGGAGCATCTTTCCACGCCCTTAGTTTAGCCATGATTTTACGTTGCATATTCCACCTGCTTTATGGTTATAGTGCTGTCTTTTGGTGCAAATATACACTTTTTCGAGGATAGTTTCTACGAATTACCACACTTTTTCGATGATACTTTTGGCCAAATCATACACTTTTTCGAGGATAGTTTCTACGAATTACCACACTTTTTCGATGATACTT
>JAJPYV010000237.1:0-239 GCA_021204735.1 Prevotella sp. | reverse complement strand
TTGGCCAAATCATACACTTTTTCGAGGATAAGTCTGTTTTGACTCTCAATCCCGCTCCGTGTAGCGCGGATACCGGAAGGCGGGCATGCCGATGGCCATCAGGGCGTAGGGCTTGTGCCGGGGCGGGAGTTGGAACAGGCGGGTGACACGCTTGGCCCGGATGAGCTTGCAGGCGGTTTGTATGAGGCCCATGTAGATTTGCGACACGCCGTGGGCTTGCGCCATGAGCGAGGCGTTCT
>JAJPYV010000234.1 GCA_021204735.1 Prevotella sp. | reverse complement strand
AAAACTATTTTTCGGCTTCAACCGTACATTTTACATACTTGTCAACACCATTGCACCTAAAGCAGCTTACAAGCAAAAAACGCAAGCAAAAATGAATTTTTATTTTTTATTTTTTTTGAATGGTTTTCTCCGAAAACTATTCACTGTCTACCATGTCTATCATCAATTGTACGTCTGTTGCACTAATTTCATGGTCTGAAATAAAGTCGTAATCATCGAGGATATCATCTGCTATACTGTCGTTTTCTTTCTTGATACCGTTTTCTTTACTCAATGCCATAAATCGCTTGAAACGTTCAACAGCATCGTTTATATTTCCCATAAACCATGCACTGTAACCGGCATTCAGCCAGTCGCCTGTCTCTACTTCATCACTATTCAACAGTCGTTTATATTCCTTTTCTGCCTGCTCAATGCGGTTAAGTCCCATCAACGTCCATGCCAATACCCGCATTACGTTAACTGACTCTGGCATATCCAAACTGAGCTTGTATATCAAATTTATCGCATCGTCATACATCTCCGCCTTTGCCATTGCCACACAATAATTCAATGCTATGGAATTGTTTTCCTGGTCATCCTCATACAACTCCTCATAACACTCTGCGGCATCCTCATATTCCCCACACTCAAAATAGGCTCGCGCCAACAGCGACAGGGCTTTCTTGTTTTCTGGCTCAATATCATTAAGCATACCGAGATAGCGGACTGCCGAATAGGAATCTTTGTTGTAGTTCAGCTCATAATAGCCGTGCAGATACAGGCTCTTAGGGTCGTTCTCGTCGTAATACTTCGTCATCAGTATTGCCAACGCGTCCTTGTTCTTGTGCTTTAAGGCAAAATAACACAGTTCGGGCAGCACTTTGTACAGTTCGGTATCCTCAAACAACACATCGGTAACAAACATAAAATTTGTTATGTTAAACGGGTCTTCAAGGTCTTTATGATGATTATAAAGACGGAAAAAACGGTACATGTCCTGTAGTATCATCCTGCGGATATAGGTCGGACTGCACTGCTCATCTTTTCCTACTGTCACTCCTAAAGCCTCTGTCGTGTTTAACATCTCACGCATATCTTTCGGCAAACGACTGATTATCGAGGATATTGCAAGTGTGAATGAATATTTATCACTGTCACAGAATGGTCCATTTTCAAGGATGTTTTCTACCAATGATGTCCCTTCCAACTTGTCCATCGCACCGGCTATCTCTGGATGTTCGGGATAGAACGGACAGAACCAGTTGGCAAGATTGTAAAAAAACGGAAAGCGCTTCATTTGAGAAAATCCTCCGAAATATATGTCTGACCCTTCCTTCTGCATGTTCATCATCTTCTGGAAACCCTCTTCTACCTTTTCCATCTCTCTGTCATCAGCCACTGGGTCAAAAACGTCTTGCATCGGGTCTTCCTCTTTTTCACTTATGCCATTACGTGTTATGTTCAGATTGTTGTGCTTTATCAGGTCAGGTATGATGTCTTTCTGTATCTTCTCACTGTCCTGCTCGGTGTTCGTGCAGAATATTATCTGCTTCTGCAACTCTACCAACTCTTTTATCACCTTAGGGTCTTCCAATGTAGATACTACCAATTCCTCAAACTTTGCGTGGATTCTCATCTCTGCTGACAATGAGAATACCCACCCTATCAAGGCTTTCTGACGTATTTTCTCAATGTCTGCCTTGCGGTACACATTTATCAGTACCGTGAACTTATTGATGTCCATGTTGTTCATCACTGCCAATGTCAACGCACTGATAATCAACTGGATATCTATGGTATCTACCAATGGCGACAACAGTAAGTTCTCATAAAAGTCGGCATCACCTTCGTTCCACTGACTTGATACTATCATACTGCAAAACAGTATCTGCATGAACCGGTTGTGCTCCTCGTAGAGTTTCCTGCTCTTTTTTTTCATCTCCTCAATGGGCTCAAGACTCAGCATCGCCTGGTCGGTCACGAAATTCTCAAGTTCACTGCGTACTCTTTCATGCGTGAATGTATAGTTTCCTGATTTGCGTGCCGCTTCCATGAAAAATGATACATTGCGTATCTTGTATGCCATGTTTAAGTTGCTCACGAAATTATAGAGCCTGTTCACAAGGTTATCATACACGCTCTCTCGCTGTGGGTCAATATAGCCTCGACGCATATAACCGAGCATCAGGGCATAATCATGCTCTATGTCTTCAAGGGCTTCGTTGGATATCATGTTTGGATGCTCATTCACGAATAAACGCACCTGACGCAGACTTAACCCTAAGGCATGGTCACTAAGACTGTCAAATATATCATCAAACTGTTCTAAATCCTTGTTTTCCATATTCTCTATTATTTCTTCAACCATTTGTCGGCTGTGTCAATGTCTTCCTGACGTGGCGCAACAGCATGAGCAAATTTCATCTTTGGCAATGATGTGATTGTCTTGTCGTCTATGTCGTAATATTTCTTGATTATCTCTCTGTAATGCTGAACACCGTTCTTGTTAAGAGAGTCGCAGGCGGCATTATATTCCTTGACAAACTCGTCTATCTGCTTCTTTCTCCGCTTGTCTTTCATGGCGTCACTTCTGAAAGCTATCACTCCAAACTGCATGTTCTTTTTCCTGCTGTCCATCAACACTGGATTTTTGTCTAAACGGGCTATCGTGGCTTGCGGCTCTGTCGCAACTATTGCGTCCATCTCGTTGTTGTGCATCATCCGCCACCGTAACTTCACATCGTTTATCTGTATCTTGAATACTTTCTCGGCATCCAACTTCACACTGTCCACAGCATAGTCTGCAAGCAGATCGGTGGCTGAGAAACGTGCCATGGCTATCATCTTGTCGCTCAACTGCTTTATCTCTTTTATCCTCGCTTTCTTGTTGCTTATCAGTTGCCAATATGCGTTGGTGGCTGCCACGTATTCTACTTCCGTTCCTCTCATCTTCATGTATTGACCTCTCACTATGTCGGTGATTATACCTTCCAATTTCCCTTTAATCAATGCGGCATCGCAGTCGATATTCGACGCATACTGTTTCAACCTGATGTCTGCCTTGGCGGTATCAAACATATTTGTCTCTTTCGCTAAATATATCGGCAGACAGTCTAATGTGGGCAATACACCTATCTTCAAGGCAAGGGCTTCTTCCTTCTGTTTCCTGATTCGCTCTTCCTTCATCCGCTTCTTTGCCTCGTCATACGACGGACCGCAACTCGACAATATGCCAATTGCCAACAAAAGTAGCATGATAATCCTTGCTCTCATCACTGTCCTATGTTAAAAAGGGCAGCCCTGCATTGTTAACAGGTGTCGCCCTTCCGTCTATTATCAAATGGATCTGTTATACATTTTATGTTGCTGCAAAGTTAATGATTTATTTTGTAACTAAAAAAATTATCTCTAATTTTGTAACTCTATTATGTATATATAGAATTATGGCTAAGGACAAGATTGCTTTCGTTTGCTCTAATTGTGGTTATGACTCTTCCAAATGGATAGGAAAATGCCCTAACTGCGGACAGTGGAACACGTTCAAAGAAATTCGGGTAGCTGCCGACTCTGGACATAATGCGGCTGCTTCGGCTGCGGCTTCTGTCAGAAAGTCTGCTGCTATCGACAAGAACCGGCCTATGCTGCTACGTGACATCCCGGTAAAGGATGAGCCTCGCATCGATATGCATGACACTGAACTCAACCGTGTCCTCGGCGGCGGCCTCGTCAAGGGCTCTATCGTCCTGCTCGGCGGTGAACCGGGCATCGGAAAGAGTACCCTCACTTTGCAGACTATACTCAAAATGACGGAACTCAAAATTCTCTATGTCAGCGGTGAGGAGAGTGCCCGTCAACTCAAAATGAGGGCTGAACGTATAGGCTACTCCGATTGTGATAACTGCCTTATCTTCTGTGATACTTCACTCGAAAACATATTCAAATACATAAAGGAGACTGCTCCCGAACTGGTAGTTATTGACTCTATCCAGACTATAAGCACCGAGACGGTTGACAGCTCTCCTGGCAGTGTCACTCAGGTGCGTGAGTGTGCGTCGGCTTTGCTTCGTTTCGCTAAGTCGAGCGGTGTCCCTGTCATCCTTATCGGACATATCAACAAGGAGGGTACTCTTGCCGGACCGAAAATCCTTGAGCATATCGTTGACACGGTAATCCAGTTTGAGGGTGACCAGCATTATATGTACCGCATCCTCCGCTCTATAAAAAACCGTTTCGGTAGCACTTCAGAATTGGGTATCTATGAGATGCGGCAGGATGGTCTACGGCAGGTGGACAACCCTTCTGAACTGCTTCTCACTCAGGATCACGATGGTCTCAGTGGCGTAGCTATCTCCTCGGCTGTGGAGGGTATCCGCCCGTTCCTCGTTGAGACTCAGGCTCTTGTGTCATCGGCTGCATACGGCACACCTCAACGCAGTGCAACGGGTTTCGACCAACGTCGCCTTAACATGCTACTGGCTGTTCTTGAAAAACGTGTTGGTTTCAAACTGATGCAAAAGGATGTGTTCATCAATATTGCCGGTGGTCTGCGTGTAACCGACCTTGCCATAGATCTTAGTGTCCTCGCCGCCGTCCTCTCAAGCAACGTCGATACGGCTATCGAGAGTGGCTGGTGCATGGCTGGCGAGGTGGGACTAAGCGGTGAGGTGCGCCCCGTAAACCGCATTGAGCAACGTATCGCTGAAGCTGAGAAATTGGGCTTCTCTCACATCATCATCCCAAAAAGCAACTTGCAGGGCATTTCCCATAAAAAATTCAAAATCGAACTTATCCCCGTCCGCAAAGTCGAGGACGCCCTCCGCTCCTTGTTCGGATAACCCTACCACAATGCGACTTTTCTAAGATCTCTGCTTTTCGAGATACTCCCTGACATCCTTCTCGATGTCAGCTTCAAATTGTTCCCTTTTTGGAGTTCCCCTTTTCCCGATATGCTTGTCTAATATTTCTTCCTCGGTATAAAATTTCATCTTCCAATTACTTTTATTCTTTGATTTTGCAAAGATAATAAAAAAATACTATCTTCTGGTTTTTCCTATTTTCGCCACCTAATTTACAAATCGGCATTACAGGTGCCTGTGATAAGGATTTTTGATTGAATTTGGCTTACGCAAGCGATTTTTACCCACATCCACCCATGTAAGAACACACACCCAATGTAGGGACTTTAATTTATTAAGTCCGCACGCCACAACGGGGCGTATGTTTGCATGATATTTAGCTTGATACAAGAATTTGAAATGGTGTTTTCTTATTTTGAATTTTTGGGATTCCGCATTGGCAAAAACAGAAAAACTTGTTAATGCTGTTTTACGCTCTTATCATATTTATAATAATACTTTACTTACTTTCTATACTGCAAAATATGTATAAAAACATTTCGATATGTTAAACTTTGTTTACGCAAGAGGTGTCTAAAATTGTACAATTGTACGTTTTTAGTCAAAAATCCATTTTCTGGTATATTATAGACACGATTTAAATCTAATTAACAATAGTTATAGAATGTTGTTGATTTTATGCCTCATCGTATTAAGTAATAGAGGGTCATCCTAAATAGCATTTATTGAATGCCCTTATAAAGTCTAACATTTAAAACAAAAAAAACTGACAAAATGATTGTAGGAATTATAGGAACAAGAAAAGCGACTAACTACGACGAGTTTAAGAAATTGGTCTCTCCCTACCGGGAATCCATCACCGGCATCGTATCGGGTGGGGCAAAAGGAATTGATACCCTTGCCAAACGGTTGGCTCAGGAGTGGGACGTTACTTTTGAGGAATTTTTACCTGATTATGCGTTTTACGGCAGACGGGCGCCCCTTATCCGTAATTCAGAGATTGTTAATGCCTCTGACAAGATACTGGCGTTCCCTGCTTCTGACTCACGCGGTACTTTTGACACAATCAGCAAAGCGAGGAATGAGGGGAAAATGTTGTGCGTAATCAACGCCGACAGTCTTTGCGGCTGACTCTCGTTCCTGTCAGGGATTTAATTAAAAAAACTGGTAGCCATGGTTTCTCTATGGCTACCTCAAAAAAACAGAAAACATATATCTATGAAGAAAAGAACATTACATATCATAAAAACCGACACCAACTATTTCGATATTTATAGCCCTTTGGACATCCCGGTAGTGAAAATGGCTACCGCCTGTCATTTGGCTCTTAACGGTGGTACCGCCACGCAGTTCTTGGCACGACAGTATGAAGTGAAGGAGAGGCGCGCACGCTCGAACAATGACCTTGACTTCGTTACCTTTCCAAGAAATCCCCGACTTCCTTTCTTCCGGGAATTTCTGATTAAGAATGGTTTTGGACCGATAAAGATGGGAGATGGTGAGTATCTTATGAACTATGCCAATGATAAGGTTGGTATAGAGGTGGATGTGATGATTTCATGGGAAAAGGACTTGCCTGACAATTTCTTCAAGCTCAGAGGCCTTTTGCTGTGTGACCCCTGTTTCATCTTTACTGGTAAACTCCAGCGGCTCTTTTCCGGTTTTTCCTCTGTAAAGAACGATACCGACATCCAGGATCTCAACACACTCTATGACATAATTGAAAAGAGAAACAGCATCGAACAACTCCAGAACATGAGTTCCCGATGTTGATGTTGATGCTCTCAACGCTATGCTGCAGGAACAATCAAAATAGATACTATTTTTGACTTACACCTTATAACTTCTATGTTGAATGTACATCCTGCTCTTTCTTTTCTCGTAAAGTAGAAAAAAGTATAAAAAATTTTGTGCGTTGATTAAAAAACACTAACTTTGCACGCAATTTCGTATAAACCAAGTGAATGAAGAACGACAAAAGCAATAATTATCGCGTAAATGAACAAATTCGTGTAAAAGAAGTCCGTATTGTTGGTGAAAATGGATCAACAGTAGTCCCAACACGCCAGGCATTGGATATGGCTCGTGAACAAGGAGTAGACCTCGTGGAAATCTCACCTAACGCTCAACCGCCGGTTTGTCGTCTCATTGACTATAGCAAGTTCCTGTATCAGCAGAAAAAGCGGGCTAAGGAAATGAAAGCCAAGCAGGTGAAACAGGAGGTGAAGGAAATAAGATTCGGTCCCCAGACTGACGACCACGACTACGAATTTAAACTTCGTCACGCCAAGGAATTCCTCGAAGATGGAAACAAGGTGCGGGCTTTCGTGTTCTTCCGTGGCCGCTCTATCCTTTTCAAAGAACAGGGCGAGGTGCTGCTGCTCCGTTTCGCCAACGACCTTGAGGAATATGGCAAGGTGGAGCGCATGCCTTCTCTCGAAGGTAAGAAAATGTTCCTCTACTTGACTCCCAAAAAGGTTGGTGCTGCTAAAAAAAGCCAACAGAAGATGGACAAGGAACGCCGTGAAGCTGAGGATGCTGATGAAAATCCTATAACTGAGCAAAAGGCTCCAAGCGGCGGACTTTTCGACAACGCCAAGAATGGTGCGGATGCTCTCAAAAAACTGCAAGAGGAATAATATCCCGATAATGTCGGGTAAAAATAGAAAATGTGCGTAACGTCGGGTATATACGTTGCCACTGTAAATAAATAACTAATTAAAATTTAAAAAAATGCCAAAACAGAAGACAAATTCCGGTGCAAAGAAAAGATTTCGTTTCACCGGTACTGGTAAGATTAAGAGAAATCATGCTTACCACAGCCACATCCTGACTAAGAAAACTAAAAAGCAGAAGCGTAACCTTGTGCATACTGCAATCGTCGATAAGACGAACTTGAAGCAGGTGCGTGAATTGCTGTGTCTCCGTTAACCTATTGTTTAATTTAATTCAGAGGAAAAAACTATGCCAAGATCAGTAAATCATGTTGCTTCAAGAGCAAAAAGAAAGAGAATATTGAAACTTACTCGCGGTTACTATGGTGCGAGAAAGAATGTTTGGACTGTTGCAAAAAACGCTTGGGAGAAAGGTCTTTCATACGCTTACCGTGATCGTCGTAACAAGAAACGTAATTTCCGCGCTCTCTGGATACAGCGTATCAACGCCGCAGCTCGCCTCGAGAATATGAACTACTCAACTCTCATGGGCGCTCTCCACAAGGCCGGTATCGAAATCAACCGCAAGGTCCTCGCTGACCTCGCTGTCAACCACCCAGAAGCTTTCAAGGCTATCGTAGAGAAAATCAAATAAAAGTATTTTATTAATACAAAAAGATGATATCGCACTCTATGGTTTATTTCCATAGGGTGCTTTTTTATTTCTTCTATAACGATGTGTAGTCTAAAGCATGAATCTTTAATGCTTAATTCTCTCATGTAGCCCCTCGTAATGTAGGGACACAATTTATTGAGTCCGCTTGCCCGCCATGG
>JAJPYV010000271.1 GCA_021204735.1 Prevotella sp. | reverse complement strand
CAGAAAAGTGAGCAGAAAAGTGAGCAGAAAAGTGAGCAGAAAAGTGAGCAGAAAATCGAAGAACAAATATTGCAATTAATAAAAGAAACGCCATCTATATCTCGATCTGAAATTGCAAAAATATTGGGTAAATCTAAAACTACCATATATAAATATACATCCAAACTCAAAAATGCGGGTCACATTAGACGCATAGGTGGAGATAAAGGAGGTCGCTGGGAAATTATTCAAATTAAAAGTTAGTTTAGTTTGTGATGTTAAAGGTATTGTCAAAAGAACAAAAAATATCAGGCAGGCAATTTTGCTTGGTGTTAGACATATAAATTTGAATGAATATGCTAATCAACAATAAAAATCATGAGAACGAGTATCTGCATTTGATGGTAAAGGCAGAGCAGCCGTTGCTGGAGTTTCTGTTAGCGAATGTGCCGAAACTCAGTAAGACGAAGATAAAGGCGACATTGCAGGGGCACGGCATAAAAGTCAACGGCAAGACCATCACCCAGTTTGATTTTCCACTTGAGCCAGGTATGAAAGTATCTGTGAGCAAGAGCAAGAAAAACGATGTATTCCAAAGTAAATATTTGAGTATAATCTACGAAGACAGATACATCATCGTGATAGATAAGAACATCGGAATACTATCCATGGCAGCAGGGCACAAATCGCTGAACGTGAAATCCGTACTTGATGATTACTTCAAGAAAAGTCATCAGAAATGCAACGCCCACGTGGTACATAGGTTGGACCGCGACACCAGTGGACTGATGGTATATGCCAAAGACATGGAGACAGAGCAGGTATTGGAGCACAACTGGCACGAGATAGTGTACGACCGCCGATATGTAGCCGTAGTAAGCGGAGAGATGGAAGAAGACGGTGGCACGATAGCCAACTGGCTCAAAGACGACAACGCATACGTAACCTATTCATCCCCGACAGACAATGGTGGTAAATACGCCGTGACTCACTTCCACACTTTGGCACGCACTACGGAGCACAGTCTTGTGGAGTTCAGTCTTGAGACAGGCAGGAAAAACCAGATACGTGTGCATTGCGCCGACATGGGGCATCCAATATGCGGAGACGAGAAATACGGCAATGGTGATGACCCACTGCACAGGATGTGCCTTCACGCATATATGCTGTGCCTATACCACCCCGTTACGGGCAAGCCTATGGAATTCAAGACTATGATACCCACTACATTCAGCAGTTTGTTCAAATGATATTACAGGGAGCATATAATAGATAATAAAAGCCAGGAAAACAGACAAAGATGATAGTAGAAAACTTCACATATTACATTTTTTGCCTCATAGCATTGATAGTAGCGGTATTCGTGTTCAAGAAAGTGGCAGGCTGCATGATAAGGACAATTATTTTTGCAATAATAATCGCAGTGCTTGTAGCGATATACTACTATTTCTTCAGGCAATAAAATCAGGATAAGAGCGTTATATAAACAAAAGCAATAAAAATGGACGTAGAACTTGTAAGGAAAGTTATAGAAAGCATGCCCAACTTGTCGACTAATTTGGGCATGAAATTCATATCCACGCCCGATGATGATATGTGCATGGCAACGATGAAAGTTAATGAGTGCAACCGTCAGCCATTCGGCTTTCTCAGTGGTGGAGCATCGTTGGCATTGGCAGAGAATGTCGCAGGAGTAGGTTCAACCGCACTGTGTCCAGGCAAGATATGTGTAGGCGTGAGTGTCAGTGGTGAGCATGTGAAAGCCGTAGAGGAAGGCGACACTGTTACCGCATTGGCACGCTTGATAAGCAAAGGAAGAAAACTGCACGTATGGGATGTGAACATAACTAACTCATCAGGTGAATTAGTATCAGCCGTGCATGTCACCAACTATATCATCACGCCGAAGAAAATGCGAGATGAGTTGTGATAATTATCCCAACAGATAGCTCACAAGCAGCCATGAATTATACCCCCAGAGCCATAAGGTAAGCAGCAGTAAAATTACTCGTAGAGAGATGGATAAGGCTATTTTTCTTTCCACCGCCTTAACGAGGAAAGCTGTGGATATAGGCATCACGAACAACCAGTGCGCCCCCATGATATACACCTCATTCAGTCCGAAACCAAGACCGAGGTGCAGGCACATATCAAAAGCAAAACCGCTCAGTGCAGCCCAAAGAAAGCGGGACCGTCTGCCACACCAGATACCAATGATGAACAAGAGAACAACGACAGCCTCAACCACATAATTAATCGCCCAAGAATACGGAATAATCACAGGACGGCTCCGCAGAGTATCTTCTAAGAAATGCTGATCGTGAAACTGAATTGATTCCCCGAATAAATTCTCGACAACTGATTCTGAGCGGGAAGTGGAAATATCCGTCCACCTCAAGAACTCTCCTTTAGCCATCGGTTTTCCTGCATGCGCATTCCACGCCTTCTTATGGTCACGTACATATTTCGCATGCGCCCGTTTCCGCATTTCCGCATCAAACGCACGATACAGTTCCACAGAATCAGTAATCCCCACTGTATCAGCGAAAGCCACGAACGCTTTTTCCCGTCTAATCGAGTCGTTTCTCGCCTTCACCACTTTGCGGTGCATTTCTGATGGCCATACAAAAGTATGATATTCCCAGCGAGCAAATTCCCAAAGCAGAGCCGAAGGAATGATAATAGCAAACACCAAATACCTTATACGGAAGAACCGTTTGCCGTTAGTGAACAGTGCATACGCATAGATTTTCACCCCATTGGTAAGTGTCACACCAGCCGTAATAATCGCTAATAAGACAGTTTTCCAAATCCCCAATTCCTGTTTCCGTTCAATTAACGAACCGCAGATGTAAAGAGAGAAGATAAGGAGGAACATCGAAAAGCAGAAATGATCGGGCACGATAGCCGCCAACATAATGTAAGCGAAGGAGAACAGCATTGTCGCAAGGATAATGGAGTCAGTCCGTCTGATTTTAACGATCTCCCTGAAGATGCGGTATAAGAAAATGAACGAGTAGAAAGAGCAAAAGATTAATGGAATAGCCACTACGAACTGCATGAAATTGAGCCCCGTGACGTCCATCAGTAATCCATTGATTTTCGACAAAGGCCAGACGAGGAACGCCAACAGAGGATGGCGGTAGACATTATATTTTGCCACCCACTCCGTAACCACGTAATACGTGATAGGGTCAAAGCCAGAAAATACGAAATTAGAAATGATAGTATTCCAACTCTTCACACCAACATGAATGAACTTGTCATATAAATGATAAATCATCAAAGCGTGAAAGGACAATAAGACCAAGAGAGCCACGAGCGCGGCGGCTCTTTCCTCCTTTCGTATTCTAAAAAATTTTAATATCCTCAAAATTTAAGACTTCAAATTTAATATATTTCCACCTAAACGCCAATGTAAGTAGTAATGTCAAATTTCAATTTGTGCAGTCACCATTTTTCAAGCAAGGAGCCTAACAAAATCAAATTTTTAATTTTTAATTTGCTACTGCAAGGAGCATTCATTCGAACGGGCGGTAGTAGCCCTCGTTGGCGAAGTCGAGTAAATTAAAGTCACCCCGACTGTCCCCATACGCCGTGAGCCAGTAGTCAGTACGTTTGGGAAACAGTTCCAATAGTCTGTTGACCTTCTCCGCTCCAAAGCAGTTTTTTGTCAGGAATCGTCCCGTGAGCAAACCATCTTTTGTCTCAACAGTAGTACCTACAACCATCACCCCCTCGATGTCGCGGAAGAAAGGTTTTACCCAATTATCAATACTCGCACTGATAACTACCGCCCTCTCACCTTTAGCGAGCACCTCCTTGATTTTTGCGATACCTTTCGGTCGCAGAATGCCCCAACTCCCGTCAGCAAACTGTCGGCAGCGTTCATCGAAATCTGCGAGCGACATACCCTTGAAACAGTAAGAAAAAACCATCTGTTTTACTTTCCAGTTGCGGCATATTCCCAATTTCATACCCACAAGGAAAGGCAGAAAGCGCAGCAAGCAAAGCAATAGACCCTTATTGCCACGGTTGAAGCGAATAAATTCGAGCAGCGTGTCACGTTCAGTGAGCGTTCCGTCGAAATCAAACGCATGAATCTTATCTAAAGGAAAATCCATAAGCAGACAAATATTTTTCGAAATAAATAATAACGAGGAACGTTAGAGCCCAGAGCAAAATTATCACCTGCAAGAATCTGTCATGCAGCATGATTTTCGTAGGGTCTCCGCTCCTTTTGTCAACCACCGTAAGTTGTATATACCTCAATAGAGCAAGCAACACAAACACGGAAGTGAGATACAGATAGTCAGAGTGAAAGCGAGCCACCACCTCAGGCGACACAGTGTACATTATGTAGCACACCAACGTTACCGACCCCGAGATAGTAATCGCCTGGTTTATAAACGTCAAATTATAATGAATAGTATTTTTGCGTGGTGCCTCCCCCGTCTCGTTCATCCGCAAAACATCATCACGGCGCTTTGCGAACGAAAGGAAAAGCGTGAGCAAGAATGTCATCAATACGAGCCATTTACTTGGAACTACATCAGAAGCATATCCTCCCGCAGCGATTCTGAGAACGAAGCCGAAAGCCACGATGCACACATCCACGATAGCAAACTGTTTTAACTTCGCGCAGTAGAGCATATTCATTACAAAATACCCCACCAACACGCACCCTACCTGCAACGAGTGCATCATATTACCGAACAACAACAGAGAGGCGAGGGAAAGGACGAACAAAACCGCCATGCACAGCCATGCACAGCGCACGCTAATAGATCCAGACGCCAACGGTCGCCTGTTTTTTACAGGATGCCGCCTATCATCCTCCAAATCCATGATATCATTGAAACAATAGACCGAAGAAGCCATGAGGCAGAACGCCACGAAAGCAACCGTGCAGGCGAGTAGGGCAGAGCCGTTGAACAAACTTCCGCCGAAAAACATTGGGATGAACACGAAGAAATTCTTCACCCACTGATAAGGCCGAATAAGTTTCAAAATATCAGAGTTAATCATACCGTCAAACCTTTATGAATTTCAGAAGAAAAATCAGCAGGTAAGCCATTGCAACAGACACAAGCAGGTAGACAATGATACCAGAGTAGACATACCCACGATAAGACATGGAGATTATTATTTCACGAGTTATCGGGTGCACCACAAAGAGAGCCGACGAGATTGCGCCTGCCCACACGCAAGGTTTCAAAAAACGGTCAGGAATCAGTCTTACTGTAGCCACCGCCCCTGTAACTACAAACGCAGGCACCCACAACCACGACCAGAACGCAAAACTGCCCGCAAAGACCACGATAGCAGAGATTACGAGTACCGAGATATAATCATGGCGATGCAATTCAATACCATGCCGGGCATAGAGAATACCCAAGCCGAAAGGCAGCATTCCACCGATGAAATTGTATCGTAGGCGATTCAATATAACACCACCGACATCAGCAGCAGGATAATTTACAGCCTCAACGAGCCAACAAACCACAATCAAAATAATCACATACAGCGACCGTCTACGATAAAGCAGCAAGCGGTAAATTATGTACAGTTGCAGCATTAGACTGAAAAACCAGTAAGGACCAGGCTTAATGATACGGTCAGGGTTCGGCAGAAAGTTAATGTACATTAGCAGTTGTGCGATGACCCTTCCAGGCGTGTACCCATGATAGCCATGTGGATGCAGATAACACACAATAGCAAAGCCGATGTAGCCCAGGAACATCAGGCGGAGCAGTTTTAGGTAGTGAGATTTGATAAAATGCACGATACTAACCCCATTCTGTATGGAAGCACCCTGATTTACCACCGATAAATTTTGTTCATATTTGCGCACTAATCCGAAACCACTTATGAAGAGGAAAACAGGCACACCGTAATGCCCGAAAAACGAGAAGAAATGCACGAAAAGATTTGAGTCGAGAGCCAACAGTTTATGTAGGAACATCTGCGGTTTCCCCGCTGTGAACGTATATTCGTTCTCCTTAACCGCAAAGCGAAGGAAATGACAATAATTGTGCAGCACAATTCCGAAGATTGCGATGCCTCTTAAAGCCTTCGATTCAGAGATGCTAAGCAGTTTGTCGTGCATATTAAATAGTTTACAATAGACTTAGTTTTCCAATTCTTTCTCCATATCATGTTCCTTACTCTGTTCCCTTTCCGCCGCATTCTCCATGAGAACATCATAATCGGCAGTATTCTTGATAATCCTTGGACGTTTCTCGTTGTAGTCATCACTGAGGATATTCAAGTCACTGCGGTAGTAAGGCGAACTGATACCAGCAAGATAGAGCAGCAGATGCGGCAGGGCGTCAGTCATATACCGTCTTTCTTTGACCATAACGATATCGTTGAGCACGTCAGGATGGCGCACCATATACTCATGCGAGCACCAAATCCAGAACGGGATATCAAACTCCTCGCGAGCCAGTCGTGCAGTAACATCAGCCGTGTGCATTCTTCCATAGAAATGCACATCCCCACCGTAACACTCCTCCCCATGGTCAGGCACATAAATCACGATAGCATCCTCATCCACAAAACGGTTGATTATCGCATCCACAACAGAGTCGTTATAGAGGATAGCATTATCATAATTAGAAAGCACCCTGAGTTCTCTGTCGCTCAGTTCAGGGCGGTTGTAATCTTCAGGCAAAAAATGCTGCCTGTTTTTCGGGAAGCGTGTGCGGTAGTCGACATGCTGCCCCAACAAGTGGAAAATAATCAGATTATTGTCGCCCTGCTGATATTTCAGATTATCATAGTCGTCCAACAAACTCTGGTCATAGCGGTGCAGCGAGGTATTGCGCGAGTCGAACATCGCATCACTCAGCTTCTGGTTGTTTAGGAAGAAGCCTCCACTGAAATCATACACCGCATCCTTTGCCTTCGGCAGGAACTGGTTGGTGAGGAACGTAACATGATATCCAGCCTTGCGGAACAGTTCCGGGAACAGTGGATAGTCGCACCATTCCCCTTTGTCCCCCACGGCAAAAGTGGAGAACATCATTTTAAACACAAAACTCGTGAGGTTCCAGGGCGCAATTACATCACTGAAAGGCATCAGTTCACCTTTGAGAAAGCGTTCCTGCTGGCGAGGTGTAGTATTCTTGTCATAGCCATACATGCCCGCATGATGACGATTGTAACTCTCCCCGATAATGAGGACAATATTCTGACTGCGGAACGAGCAACTGTCCACCACTACCTTGTTGATATTTCTGACAAGTTTTCTAACCTGTTTTGCCGCAAGACTGTTAGCATAAATACTGAAACTAAGGCGGTAGATTGGTTGATATAGGTTAGCCTTATCCTTCCTCGTCAGTTCATGCTCCACATCCCCGATATTGTCGTAAGAGCTGAGCCGTACGAGAGCCACCTTGTTACCCCAGCAAATTACCGCACAGCAGATGAACAGCGCAGCAAACACGCCACCCAACCATGGTTTTGCTTTCTCATAATTAAAGTCGTTCACCACACTGAGCACCTCGTCAGACGGCATCAGTTTTTTGCTCCACCGCTTGCGCCACAGTAATGCCCAGGCAGCATGAATAAGCAAAATCAGCAGTACCCAGCCCATGCGACTGAAAATCACCTCTGCCGAAAGGTACGACGTGAAAAACTCTGTCACCTCCCTTGTGTTTGTCTCGAAAACCAGCAGCAGAATGGTTGGGTTCATTGTCGTGCCCAACTTCACGAAGCAATACAAGTCAGCCAAAGCCGTGATGTAAGCGATGATATACAACACCCGTCTTACCCATATTCTAATTTTTCTTGGAATAAGGTACAGAATAATACAAAGGATGTACAAGTCGAAAAACAGTTCGTAAGGAGCGAGAGCGTAAGCATGGTAGTGCGGATTTTTAGGTACCGTAGCGTAAGTGCATACAAGTCCTAAGGCATACATGAACACCATGAATGCCGCATTCATTTCAATAGGCTTGTACAGCCACCTAAAAAATCTGTTTGCCTTCATTTAATCTTGTAAACATTTGCCGCTGCAAACTTACAAAAAAAAACTGGGATTGAAGATAAAGGTCTGTAAAACTGTTGGGATTATTATGATTAGTTATTTGTTAAATAATTATATAAGATATATCGTTTTATTGAGAATATGAATATTTTTGCATACCTTTGCAAAAATATGGAAAGAAAAGAAATCACTCTCTAATAATCAAAAACGGGGTAAAAATTGCAGAAAGGGCTTTTATTACCTTGATACTAAAATAACTGAAAAGAAACATAGGCATATTTTATTTTGTGGCAAGGTAGTGTGGCTCTATTAAAACAATTGAGAATCCATTTGAGATATGAAAAATATGGATATTTTACGGCTCTTTTTATAAA
>JAJPYV010000137.1 GCA_021204735.1 Prevotella sp. | reverse complement strand
GTTATTGCATTAGTTCGCAAATTTTTTTTCATTATTTTCTTTTAATACAAAAAAATATGTTCGCAAGTTTTATTGATTTGTGCAATAATCTTGCGAACATAGCGGTTTAAAGTGAACTTTTAGCGAACTTATGGTGAACTTTTACAGAATTTACCTGAACCCGATTGGGTTGCGCTGTTTCTTTCCCTCGAACTCGGCTCGGATGTTCTCGAACTGGGCGAGTAGGGAAGATGAAACGGAAGGCAGGTCGCTTTTACGTTCGTTCAAGGCGGTGAGCATGGTTTGCATGTCAATTTTCTCCTTGTCAGCCTTTACCGCAAGTAGGGCAGCCTTGTTAACCAAAGAACAGATGTCCTTTGATACATAACCGTTAGTTTGTCTGGCAATAAGGGCATAATCAATGTCGTCTGTTGAAATGTCTTTAAGATACATCTTTAATAAGGAGATGCGGGATTGCTCATTGGGGGCAGGCACATAAACTTTGATATCCAACCGTCCGCTTCGCAAAGCTGCCGGGTCGATACCTTTCGGGTTGTTGGTCGCTCCGACAACGATAATGCGGTTATCAGCACAGTTGTTCAGGTGCGTCAGGAACTCGTTTACCTCACCATACTCTGATACGTTTGTATGGCGTGAACGGTCGGCAATTATCGCATCTAATTCATCGAGGAACATAACGGTAGGGGCTTCTTTCTTTGCTTTCTCAAAGAGAGCAGCAATTTTCTCTTGACCACCATGAATATAAGGAGAAGCCACGTCAGAACAGCGCACGTACATGTAGTTGCAGCCCAATTCCTCTGCGAATTTCTCACCGATGAACGTCTTGCCACAACCGGGAGGACCATACAGGAGAATACCGTTAGGAGCTTTTACGTGCAATTTCGCATATTTCTCAGGTTTACGGAATATGTCAATCACCTCATCCTGCAAACGCTTTTTCAATTCTTCCATGCCCGCCACGTCAGCAAAGCCGTTACCTTTATTTACATTAGTCTTAGACACTGTGGTATCTGTAGCTGTTTTGTTTTTGGGAACATCAAATTTCTGGTAAGAAGATCCTTTTGCCGTAATCTCGCCGCTTAGAGCCAAAAGAAACTCATTGGCACTCTGAAATCTCTTGTTAACATCAGGGTCGGTAGCCTTTGCGATAATGTCAAGCAAATTATCATCGAGTTCAAAGATTTTCACGTTGGGAATTAGCAACGGCTGTTTCCTTGCGTTCAACACTGCATTAATCCGCTCGTCCTCATTAGAGTTCTTCAAATTGACATACCATGGAACAACTCCATAGAGCATGTAATACATCATAATACCAACTGAATATAAGTCGGTCAGGGTAGAGTAAACGCCTTTGAACACTTCTGGTGCAAGGAAGAAGGGATTTAAACCATCCATAAATAATTTCGCATTGTCGGCAGTAAGTCGTTGTGCATGTCCGAAACCGATTAGTATAGGAACAGGAATGTTTTTCGACATATCGAGCATTATGTTATCGGGAATGATTTCGTTGTGTATAATAGGTTCATCACCACGATGCAAATATTTCAGGGCATTGAGAACACCAGAAATGATGCGCTTCATGTCATAAACAGAACAGATTTTATCCCTATCCATCTTGGCTTTAAGAGTTTCTCCAACGATGAAATTACATACCATATAAGCATATTTCTGATCGTCAATCACAATTTCGCCACGATCAACCATGCGCATGATGTTGGGATGATTGAGGGTGGCAGCCAACTCAATCTCTATAATTGAATTGGCAGAGCCATCCAATTGCTGGTCGGACAATTTCGCCATATTGAATAGCTTCAGGAAATAATTCTTGCCTGAATCATCGTGAACACGGAAGCACTCAGCGTATGAGTTCTTATTTATTTGGAAAGCGACGGTATATTTTCCTATTTGCATTTATCAAAATTAAAAATTAAAAGTTAAAAATTCTTTTTTGCTTGAGAGGATTTTAGCTTGAGAAATTCGCTTGATATTTTTACAGGTTAAGGTTATCAGATGTTGCTTTGTCGCAGTAGACCGTCGTTCTGGGGTTTCTGCTGTTTACTTGGGCACATACTGAAAAGTTGATTCACAATAGGACGGTATTCCTGTACAGAGGTGTTACCAGAGTTTACAAGTTGCATACCTTGGTCAACAAGAGTTCTTGCCCTTGAAATATCCGACCATTTCTGCTCATAAAATTTATTGTTCCAATGCCTTAGCCACCAGATATGGTATTCAATTTCTGCTATTTCATAGTCAAAGTTAATGATTTCCTGCCGAAGTTTTTTAGCAACTTCTATATCCTTTGCCTGAATCGCTCTATCTACGTCAGCTTTGAAATTCTTCACACGAATAGTGGTCTTGTCGTTGCCATACTTATTGTTGTCTGTAACCAACTCATTGTATCTGTATCTGAGGCTGTTTTCCATGCGCTGCCAGTCACCGAGCGAATACTCTGTATCTATCTTGCTTAGGATTTCCTTGAGACGCTCAACTGCCTTGTCACGGGCATCACGCCCTTGTGCACTGTTGTACTGGTCGGCTGCGGCATCCAATTCTTGAGATAGATAATCGTCATTTAGGTCATTCAACTTATTCCTTGCACTTGCGATTTCCGATTTATATACATCATAACCTTTGTCTGACTGTCTGTAATCCTGCATTTTCTGCACTAATTCAATTTGTCTGTCAAGGTAAGGAATGTCAACCACGAAACTGTCAATCGTGCCAGATTTCTCCGCATGAACTGTTATATTCAGTTCGCTGTCCGAAGGAAGGTACGATGGCAAGTCATCACCTGTGATAATTAAGTCGCTCACGTGGGTGCAATATACCATTTTCAGTTTCTTGTGCTCATTTGCAAGTTTGTCGATATCTTGGTCAGTCTGCAAAATCGGAATGATGAGCTTGTCTGTCGACATACCAGGACGAATGCTTTTGTAGGTATATAATTTCTTTGCGTTTTTACCGTAACCAGGCAGAGGCATGTTCTTCTTCAACCCATCCAATGGCGTGAACACCACATCATCGTTATCATCCGTACTTGCGATACCATAATGGAGCGGCATAACGGCATCGCCAATTCCGTCAATGCCTTGAATGATAGACACCGAATTAGGCTCACAGTCTATCTTGTCGCCAACAGAGTTGTAGCAAAATATTGAGAACACATTTGTGGCATCATGCTTGAGACGAAGTTCCACAACGTTTCCTCCTGACGTTATTGGAGTTTTGCCAGTGGAGAACTCACCATCGTTTCTCACAAAATCAACGAACACTGTATTTGCTGTGTAGCTCACGCACTTGTCTTTCAAGAACACAACAGCAGCATATTCGACATCTTCGACAGATGTGCTCTTTACTGACACCTCCAACTGGATTTTTGTGCGGTCTCTCCGGGAATCGACTATCTCCTCTGGCACATCAATGGTGGAGCCATATAGTGCGGCACCGCATGCTACGGCAGTCATCGGGTCGATACTCGTGTCAACATTTGGTGTAACCTGCTTGCGTAGCATCTCACGCAATACTGGTGAGTAAGTAGGGCCGCCCACTAATATCAATGCGCCCAACTGTGTGCCAGAGATATTGTTCTTTTTAAGTAATTTGTTTGTTATGTCAATAGCCTGTTGGAAAATAGGGCATTCAACCTCTTTCAATTGCTCTTGTGAAATTGTCATGTCAAGTTCAAAGTCATTCTCATCATCATCGCAACCATAATCTTCTCCAAGGTCAGTTTGAAGAGCATAACTGTCGTTGAATGAGAGGTTGATTTTCGCCTCCTCTGCTTTTGCTTTCCACATACCCTTGAAAGCATCATTTTTCAGACATTCGTCTATCGTGTAATTCTCTTTCAAGTATGGGATAATTATGTGCTCTACTATAGCATTGTCGATGTCCTTGCCGCCAAGGTGGTTGTTACCGGCAGTATCAACAGCTTTCATTATACCGTCCTCGATTTTCATAAGAGCGGCATCAAAAGTTCCACCGCCAAGGTCGAACACAAGCCAGTAGGCGTTTTTCATTTTCGAACCAAGACCGTATGCTACTGATGCTGCAACAGGCTCCTGAATAAGTTCGAAATGGTCAAAGCCCGCCATCTTTGCAGCTGCCTTTGTAGCGTCTTTCTGTGTATTGTTGAATAAGGCAGGAACGGTGATAACAGCTTCCTTGACATCATCATCGTTAACGTATGAGCGGAGAGTTTTAAGTACCTCTGCAGAAAGCTGTTCTGGCGATAGGGTAGGCTCAAGTCCGTTTCTCTCTAAGTTGCTGCTGAACAGTTTTTCTGTAGTCCCCATTATGCGCTTGAACTCGATGAATGTGTTTGACTTGTATTTCTCTGGTCTTAAGAAAGCCATACACATATCTTTGCCCAATTGTGCGTATGATTTCTGTCCCACTACATAGCGTGCCTTTGGGGTGACGTGGACACAAGAAGGTGTTACGTCTCCTTGTAGCGGACTTTTCTTTACCACCGCTTTACCATTCTCAAATTTTGCGATAGACGAATTGGTTGTTCCCAAATCGATTCCGTAAATAATCTTGTTGCTTTTCATATATTTTGTGTTTAATCATCGTTAAATTCTACTACTACTTCAGCCGCTTGTATAAGTTTTCCCATGTAAGAGACTTGCGGCTTAATCACTCTTTTTATGCGATTTGTGCCTGGCTCTAAGTCCTCGTTATATTCCATTGTGGCTACTATGTTGTCTCCCTCGTGATACTCACGTCCGAGCATTTCTGGGATGTCATATTGCCTACTGTTAAGGGTTGTTATGAGTGCCTTTGCCCTGTTTTTCAGTTGAGAAACACCTTTAACAGAACTGTCCATATAATTGAGGTTCTGTTGAATACGGGTCAATTCATTTGCAACGGCAATTGCCAATGAATGGTCTTGTTCTTTCGACTGTGATGCCACTTTACTTGCTATTTCTATGTTCTTTTCAAGCAATTCGATTGTCTTGCTGTCGGCATCAGTCAACTTGCTTTCCAATGACTTTTGCATGGTTTTCAACTGGCTTATATTATCGGAGAAAGAATCAACAAGTTTGTTGCTCTTTTTTGTTTTCTTTCTGTAAATAATACATGCTGATAATGCCAATATTATGGCTATTAAAGCCAAGGCAATTGCAAGCATGAATTTTGTGTTGACAACTGAAGTCAATCTCATTGTAGCAATATTCATGCCTTGTTTTGCGACATTCATGCTGTCGATAGATGAACTGACATTCTTCTCGTTGTCTTTTACTTGCAATTCAAGAGAATCTATATGCATTTGCTGCTTTAAAATGATTTCATTTAACATACTTATTTCTTTGTCCTGCGCCTTAGATTTCTTTTTCAGAGAGTTTATTTCTTCAGACAATTGGTCAAACTGACTTTTTGGCACTGAAACATCATTGTTGCTCTGTGAGAAGCAACAATTTATGCTCATGAAAGACATCAAAAAGATGTACAATATTATAATTCTTTCTTTTATATTCATATCTATATCTATATCTATATCTATATCGTTGTCGTTATTATTGACTCCTTTGGGGTTAATATTCCCAATCATCATCCCATTCAATTACGATAGGCTCATCTTCATCAACTTCATTTTCTGTAACTTTATCATCATTTGATACATCTTCGGTAGCACTGTTGTCATTGACATATTTAGTATAATCAATATCATCAAAATCATCTTTGTGTAGAATTTTTGTAAGTGCAAATGATACGACTAAGAAAAATATTATAAAACATATTACAGTAATGACTTTGCTCCATGCTGGTTTTCTAAGGATGTCACCGAAAGATAATTTCATAGACTTGCAGAATAGTCTGAAAATATTTTTATATACTTTACGTTTTGCCGATTTTGCATATATCCCATTAGGAAACAATATCAAATATTCCTCATAATCTTTTGCTTTTTTACAGTGCTCATAAAATTCCTCGTCTTTTTTTCTACGTAATTCTTCGGCATGAAGACCATGCGGAAATCGCCTGAAATATTCTGTATAATCTCCACTCCTCAGTGCATTTTGATATTCGATATATTCCAACTTAGATAAAGCCTCGTTATAATGCCTGCCTGATGGATAGTCTATGATATAACGCACAAAATTTTCTTTCGTATGACATAAACTAAATATAATGTCATCTATTTTATCTTTAGCCTCTTTGATATGAATACCATTTTTGAATAATGAGACATAGAACTTGAAATCAGCCAAACTATGGCAGTGAGTGAAGACGATCTCATCAATCTGACTTATTAAATCAGGCTTTTCGTAAATCTCTGGAAACAATGCAAGTAAACGTTTGTAGTCATAAAATGACCATTTGGAAGGATCTTCCAGCATTTTCTCTAAAATGGATAATATGAAAGATGTTAAATAGTTGTGGGGATATTTTTCCTCATATTCCAACAGGCTTTTTAAAGTTACAATCTTTGGATATTCTTTCCACTCATAATACTGTTTTTTATTTATTGCAGCCTTAATATAAATACTATCTGGATGCTTTAAACAGAACTTTGCCAATGAGTCGTAATCTTTGAATTGACTTAAAAAATCTTCATCAGTAAGCCATAAATTATCAACCTGGATATCACTGTAATCAACATGATATTCATTAAAATTTTCCTTGAGAGTTCTCTTGAGACGGTTTAGTTTATTTTCGCGGAAATCCTCTTTCAGTTCAAATTGTTTAAGAAATAAAACTAACATCCACGCATTGAGCAATCTTTCACGTTCATTAGTACGCAAACCAAATACTTTTATAAATACATTGAATTTATAAAAACTTTCCTTAAAGCAGATGTATATGGCATTATCCGCAATCCTTGTAGAAATTTTTATGAAATAGAGGTTTTCTTTTCCTACTTTAAATCTTATTTCTCTTAAATATGGAATGCAGTTTCTTACCAGTTCTAAAGACCACTTTACATCATCGTTTTTCTTGCAAAACTTCTTTATTTCCTGTTTTATGGCATTGGCCTCATCCAAAACTTCTTTTGGAGGCAAAGTCTTAACATCCTCTTCAAGCTCTTTTTTGAAATCTTTTACTTTTTTCAATATCTTATTGCTTGAAGCAAGCAATAAGGCATAGTTTACCATTTTCAATGTTGGAAGAACAGAAAATTCATCATCTGATTTTGTATATTGATAGTATTCCTTGCATTTTTCGATTAATTTGTCACAAAGTTTATCCAGGACAATTTGACCTTTTGCAGATGGATGCATGCCATCAAGTGGTTGTAATATATTCACATAAACAGCACAGTTGGCTTTTAAATCCTCCGCTACTTTAAATTCTCCATATCTTTTACGGTGGCTTGCTTCCTCAATATTTTTCTTGATTTGTTTTATGGCAATATCTTCAAACGCTTCTTTGACGTATGGAAAAGTGTACATGTTTTTGAAAAAATGCAGATATAAATTCCACCAATTCACGTTAGGATATTCTGTTACCAATCTGTTAATAAACGGTTTGATAATACTATAGTCATCTTCATCGTATGGTTTGGTTCTGATACCATACGCATTAAGAAAATCATTTCTAAATCCGCCAGATTCAATAAAGCGAGTATAATATTTTGCTGCGTATGGAAAATTACCTTTTGCAAGACACCTTACTGCAATGTTTATGAAATCTTTATAATCTTCGAGAATTGTCAGATTCAGATCTTTTACTATTTCATGATCAGTTGAGAAGAATTTGGTTGTAGGGTCAGGGCTTTCCCAGCCTGTGGAATGAAACCAAAACAATGCTTGTATTGCACTTTCTGTCTTGTCTGAAAGAAGTGCTATTGCCTCATCAATTGCTTCTGGGGTTCTATGGATTGGACCTAAAAGATCTTCTGCATCAGCTTCAAAATGAACTTCTTTTCCTATTTTCATGAACGCACGTATTTTCCCTATGTTTGCTGTGCGGGTTCGTAACGAATCGTTGGCAAACACCCCTAACATACGGTATGGGTTACGTGCTACAATGTTCATCAGAAGGCAGTGAGTTTGTTGTTTTGTGATGTCTGTATGAGTAGGTCTTTAATGTCCACGTCAAGAAGTCTTGCGATTTCTAACAATGTGGCGATGCTGGGCTGTGATGTGTTTGTGCACCATTTTGATACAGTGGCAGGATCCTTTCCTAAGGTTTCCGCTAACCATTTGCTTGTTTTCTTTTTCTCAACTAAAACTATCTTTAACCTATTGATATCTGCCATAGAAATTGAATTTTTCGCAAAGATAGTGATTTTTACGTTATCTGTGTTATAAATTTTTTGAAAAGAAAATGTACAAATTGCTGTTTTAATTATTTTTCAAAATGCACCCTTGCTATTATAATATTTTAATACATATAATGC
>JAJPYV010000023.1 GCA_021204735.1 Prevotella sp. | reverse complement strand
TAGATAATTATCATTAATATTAAAAACTCCTTGTAATTATGCACCAGACAGAACTCAATGAGAAGATTGCTGTTGGTGCAGGTCTTTCAAAGGCTGATTCTAAAAAAGCTCTCAACGCTACTGTTGAGGCTATTAAGGATGCTCTCGTAGCAGGTGATAAAATAGCATTGGTAGGCTTCGGCACTTTCAGCGTTAGCGAGCGCCCGGAGCGCCAGGGTATCAATCCTGCAACAAAACAGAAGATAACAATTGCTGCCAAGAAAGTGGCTAAGTTTAAGGCTGGAGCTGACCTGAACAACGCTTTGGTATAAAATCTTTTATAGACAGATAGAGCCTCTACTGACAAGTGGAGGCTTTTTTTAGTTTTTATCCTTTTTAGACTTATAAATATATGTCATTGCAAAAAAAATAGTAACTTTGCCGCGTTTTTAGGATTAGAACAAAACATAAACTTATAAAAATAGGAATATGGCTTATACACGCATTACTGCCGCAGAGGCTGCGGCAATGATAAAAAACGGTGAGAATGTTGGAGTAAGTGGATTTACTCCTGCTGGTACTGCAAAGGCAGTTACCAAAGAACTCGCTGTAAAGGCTCTTGCCGAACATGAGGCAGGGAGAGAGTTTAAGGTAGGGATTTTTACAGGTGCATCTACCGGTCAAAGTACAGATGGTGATTTGGCAAACGCACAAGCAATCAAGTATCGTGCTCCATATACCACAAATACTGACTTCCGTAAGCATGTGAACGCAGGTGAGATTGCCTATAATGACATTCACTTGAGTCAGATGGCACAAGAACTCCGCTACGGTTTTATGGGGGAGGTTGATTGGGCTATCCTTGAGGTATGTGATATAGACGAAGGAGAGGACACTTGCAAGGCATATCTTACTGCGGCTGGTGGTATCTGTCCGACTATCGCAAGAATGGCAAAGAAAGTGATATTGGAACTCAACTCTTTCCACAGTCCAGATGCAAAGTACATTCATGACGTTTACGAACCACTCGACCCACCATATAGACAGCCAATACCAATAGTACATGTAAACGACCGTATTGGTAAACCATACGTTGAGATTGACCCCAAGAAGATTGTCGGAATTGTGGAATGTAACATTCCCGATGAGGCAAGAGCTTTTAAGGATGCCGACCCGATAACAGACCAGATTGGTCATAATGTAGCCCGTTTCCTCGTCAGTGATATGAAGAGAGGTATTATCCCTTCAACATTTTTGCCTTTACAGAGTGGAGTAGGCAGTACGGCGAACGCCATATTGGGAGCATTAGGACATGATGAGATAGTGCCTGACTTTAATGTGTACACAGAGGTTCTTCAGGACAGTGTTGTTGGAATGATGCTCGAGGGGCGTGTGAAATGTGCTTCCGCTTGCTCTCTTACAGTTTCCAATGGCTGTTTGAAAGAGATTTACGATAACATTAATTATTTCAAGGATCATTTGACATTACGTCCGAGTGAGATATCCAATTCACCGGAAGTAATCAGAAGACTTGGCGTAATAGCTATAAATACGGCGATTGAAGTAGATATCTACGGAAATGCTAACTCAACACATATAAGTGGTATAAAGATGATGAACGGTATAGGAGGTAGTGGAGACTTTGAGCGTAACGCATACATCAGTATCTTCACATGTCCTTCAACGGCAAAGGGTGGTTTGATCAGTTCAATAGTACCTATGGTAAGTCATCACGACCACTCAGAGCATGATGTCAACGTTATAGTGACAGAACAGGGAATAGCAGATCTCCGTGGAAAGAGCCCACTCGAGCGTGCGGCACTTATTATAGACAACTGTGCACATCCCGACTATCGTCAGATGCTCCGTGACTACTTGAAGATTTCTAAAGGAGGACATACCCGTCATAATTTGCCTGCCGCTTTTGCAATGCACGACACATTGCAGCGTAAGGGAGATATGCATTTAACAGATTTTTCGGAGTACGTGAAGTGAAAAGAAAGCCATCCATTCTCATCACAGGCGCAAGTGGCTTCATCGGTAGTTTCATGGTGGAAGAAGCCATAAGACAAGGCTTCGATACATGGGCTGCGGTGAGAAAAAGCAGTTCGAGAAGATGGCTTCAGGACAATAGAATACAGTTTATTGAACTCGATTTCGACCATCTTGACGTGTTGGATGAGCAACTGAGGGGGTATGACTTTGACTATGTAATCCATGCGGCAGGTGTTACGAAATGCTTGAATACTGATGATTTCTTCCGTGTAAACACGCAGGGGACAATCAATTTTATTGAGGCATTACGTCGGAATACCACCTCTTTACATCGGTTTGTATTCATTAGCAGTCTTAGTGTTTGCGGTCCGATTAAGGAGGAACAACCGTATGAGGATATAACATGCGAAGATGAGCCATGTCCGAACACTGCTTACGGATTGAGCAAGTTGAAGGCTGAGCAATTTATTGACAGTCTCACTGATTTTCCTTGTATTACGTTGAGACTGACAGGAGTGTATGGACCGAGGGAGAAAGACTATTTCATGATGGCGAAGAGTATAAGCAATCATATAGATTTTGCCGTTGGTTATAAGCCGCAAGAACTGACCTTTGTCTATGTAAAAGATGTGGTGGCAGCTTCTTTCCTCGCATTAGTTAATGGACATATAGGTTTAAAGTACTTCATTAGTGATGGCAATGTCTATTCATCACGTACGTTCAGTGACCTGATACGTCGTGAGTTGGGTAATATTTGGTTGCTTCGTATAAAGTCACCTCTGTGGCTTTTGAAGGTAATAACATTTTTTGGGGAGTGTGTGGGACGGCTTACAGGCACAGTCTCCGCACTCAACAATGATAAGTATCATATCATGAGACAACGCAATTGGCGGTGTGATATATCCCCGACAGTAAGAGAACTTGGTTTCTCTCCGAAATACCAACTTGAAGAAGGGGTGAGGCTAACAATACAATGGTACAAGGAAAACAATTGGCTGAGATGAAATGATAAAGTTCATAAAACAACTTTTTACTATTGAAATGAGACCCCGAAAGGGACTGTTTGCTTTAGAGTGGGTTGTGATGGGTTATCTTGCGCTTACTCTACTTATTGTTTTCTTTATATATACCAAGATTAACAACCCGGAGGCAATGATATGGGGGCGTATCAGAATTGTAGTAATTACTGTGGCTCTGTGGCTTGTATATCGCATGATTCCCTGTCGTTTTACGCGTTTTATGCGTATAGGAGCACAGATGCTTTTGCTCAGTTGGTGGTATTCAGATACATACGATATAAATCGGCTGTTGCCAAATCTCGACCATTTGTTTGCCCAGTGGGAGCAGAGTTTGTTCGGGTGTCAGCCAGCATTGCTGTTTTGCAAGGCGATTCCCTGGAATTTCTTCAGTGAACTCATGAATATGGGTTATGCTTCGTTTTATCCGATGATAGCTTTGGTGGTGTTGTTTTACTTCATTTTCCGATATAAGGAGTTTGAGCGTGCGGCATTTGTCATCATTGCGGCTTTTTTCATATATTTCGTGGTTTTTGCACTCCTGCCAGTCACAGGACCTACGTTCTATTATAAAGCTGTTGGCATAAGTGATATAGCACGTGGAATTTTTCCAAATGTACACGACCATTTCAACTACTGTCAGGACTGTCTTCCCAGTCCTGGATATACAGATGGCATTTTCTATCATATTGTTGAGGATGCTAAATCCGTTGGAGAGCGACCTACAGCAGCCTTTCCGAGCAGTCATATTGGAATAAGTACTGTATTGCTCATGCTGTCATGGCACAGTGGCAACCGCAAACTTTTCTACATCATCTTACCTTTTTATATCATTTTGTGTTTTTCAACAGTGTATATACAGGCGCATTATGTTATAGATGGTATAGCAGGACTTATCAGTGGTATATTGCTTTATTTCGCACTTATGGCTTGTTCAGTGAGGATGAAAAACTAATTTTTATATTTGCATACGTGACAGGAATTAGACCTATTATAATAACGATACTTATGCTGTTGCTGCCTGTTGTAGTCATGGCACAGGATGATAATGGAGGAAATTCCTTTAATCCTGAAGATGGTGATGTGGATATGGATAATCCCACATTCGTTCCGCTTGTTAAGGTAGGAAAGGTTCTTATTGATGGTGACAGCATCCAATATGTTGAGTTCAACAATGTTTATGTTTATCCACAGCCATTGTTTAAGAACGAAAAGCAAAAAGCAGCATACAACCGTCTTGTGTATAATGTAAAAAAAGTCCTTCCTATAGCGAAGGAGGTGAATAAAATTATAATAGAGACATACGAATACCTGCAAACACTTCCCAATAAGAAAGCTCGTGATGAACACATGAAGAGGGTGGAAGAGGACATAAAGAGAAAATACACGCCAAGGATGAAAAAACTGACTTACTCACAAGGCAAACTACTGATAAAACTTGTGTACCGTGAGTGCAACTCTTCGGCATACGACTTAATCCGGGCGTTCATCAGTCCTGTGCGGGCTGGATTTTATCAGGCATTCGCTTGGGCTTTTGGGGCAAGTCTTATGAAAAAATATGAACCGGAGGGAGTTGACCGATTGACAGAAAGAGTAGTGCTTATGGTTGAAGCAGGACAGATTTGAATTAAATTTCAATTATCAATTGAAATTTAATTCAAAAAATAAAAAATAAAAAATAAAAGATTATTCGGAGTAGATTACTTGAATAAGGGTTTGCCCTACTGCTTTCAGGGTGTTTTTGTCGATATGTTCCATATCATCAGTGACTGTATGCCAGGTAGGACCGAAGTTGCTTTGTTGGCAGTCGGGATAGTATGGTATTATGTCTATTGTTGGTATTTTAGCATTTTCATTTACCGGTACATGGTCATCAGTAATCATTCCGCCTTCTTTTTCAGGAAAGTAACTGCCATACCCTACAATCTTAGCTGCAGTCCACACCTTTTTTACTATCTCTTTTGCATATTCTAATGAAGTACTTTCTTTCCAAAATTGTGCCCCTTGACCACCTACCATGTCTAAAAGAATGCCAAAACGTGCAGTATATTTTTCTTTATGAGGATTTAGCGACCAATGCTGCGCCCCCAAAGCCCACGAATTTTCATTATAAGGAGCATCACTCCACGACGGAACGCCCCAATCCTCGGCATCGAAGCATATAAAATCCACGCCTACATTTATTTTTGTGGTATCATTTTTCAACAGTCGTGCTATTTCTAACATCACGGCTACACCACTTGCGCCGTCGTTGGCAGCCATTACAGGCTTGTGCCAATTGCTGCTGTCAGGATCGTTATCAGCCCAAGGACGACTGTCCCAATGGGCGCATATAAGTATGCGTTCAGTGAGATCAGAGCGGTAACTTGCTATGATATTCGTACCTTTCAGTTGAGTGCCGTCATAACCTGTGAGGGTGGTTTGTTGAGGAATTACAGTGCAGCTATATTCTCTGAATTTATTCATTATCCATTCTCCACACAGGTCGTGTGCTTTGCTGTTCATGGTACGTGGACCGAAGTCACACTGGGCAGTGCAAAATGCGTATGCGCTGTCTGCGTCAAATGATGGTCCTAATGGTTGTTGTGCCATGTCGTTGTTTCCAACTTCTGTTGATTTCTTGTTACTGCTACATGCGGTAATGGCAAGTAGCAGGATAATGAAGTAAATATATCTTTTCATGTTACTGCGTTCAAATTATATTATAGAGGATTGTATTTGGCTCATCAGTCTCAGCCAATTACCACCCCATATCTTTTCTATATCATCCTCGTTGTACTTGTGGCGCAAAAGTTGTATGGTGAAGTTGATCATTTCAGATGAGTCTGCTATACCTTTCACCCCTCCGTCTCCGTCAAAGTCAGTACCTAATCCCACATGCTCCACCCCCATTACAGATATTGCGTGGTCTAAATGTCGCAACAAATCGAGAATATTTGCTTCTGTGCCATTGTTGCGGAGAAAACCATGGTAGAGTGTTAAATGGACTAAGCCTCCTTTCTTTGCAAGAGCCCGCAACTGGTTGTCTGTGAGGTTTCTTGGCACGTCACACAATGCTTTACAGTTGCTATGGCTGCAAACAATAGGGTAGTCGCTTATCTCTAATGCATCGAAAAAACTCTTTTCACCGCCATGACTGAGGTCTACCATCACACCGCAAAGGTTCATCTCTTTTATAACCTGTTCTCCAAACTCGCTTACACCATTATGGGTATTATTCCCACGACAACTATCACAAATATCGTTGTCACCGTTATGACAGAGCGTTATGTATGTTATGCCACGTTGTGCGAAATGTCTTACATTAGTGATGTCATGGTTGAGGGCGAGACCGTTTTCTATTCCCAACATTATGGAACGCAGACCTTTTCGCTTGTTTTCAAGGAGTTGTTGAGGTGTGTGTGCTAAACCGATAAATTTGTGGTTGGTTTTCACAATGTCCTCTATCTTATCAAAGATAAGTTCCGCATATTCTTTTGGGGAATTTACGGGGAAAGCTACTTTTGAGGAAAAAGTCTCATCTTGTTTGGGTTGTGGAATGTAAGCTGCCATTATCACGGCATCCTGTTTACCTTCCGACAGTTTGTGCAAATCCACCAAAATACGAGGATCACGCTGTTCAAAGTGTATTCCTTGTGGAAAGAACATCGGAGTGTCGCAATGAGTGTCAAGAGTTACAATTCTATTGTGCAGTTTTTTTGCTGCATTGAAATCTCTTGCTACACCTACGAGCCATTTAAAGAGGGGCAGTCCACTTTCGAGCCATTCAGGATGCCACTGTACACCAATTATTGATTTATATTCGTTACTCTCTATAGCCTCTATCACGCCGTCGATAGCTGTCGCCGTCACATTGAACCTTTTGCCTGCATTGCGTACAGCTTGATGATGGAATGAGTTGACAGCCATACGTTCTATATTATATAAGGTGTAAAGGATGGATTCTTTCCTAATTGTTATTGTATGTGTAGGTGTATTCCTCTCAGCATCCTGACTGTGTTTTATGGGTGAAGGAGATATGTCAATTTTGCTTGCATAATTTACCCTTTTTTGATACGCCTCTTCAATATCCTGGTCAATCTCCCCATCGAGAGCCATTGCCAAAGTCTGTATTCCACGGCAGATGCCCAGCATAGGTATTTGACGGTTGTATGCAAGGCGCACGGTAAGCAGTTCAGTCTCGTCGCGGGCATTATTTATACTGTGAAGGTGAGTTGACGGTTCTTCTCCTACCCATAAAGGATTTATGTCGCCACCTCCTGTGAGGATTAGTCCATCTATAGTTTCGAGGGTATTTATTATAATGTCGCTATTGGCAATAGGTGGTATAATAATAGGTGTGCCACCAGCCCTGACCACTGAGTCGTAATATTTTTCACACAATCGCATATCCCCATCAACGAAATTGCCTGTAAGTCCTATCACAGGCTGGCGTTCTGCTTCCGGGTATTTTTCGTAAATGCTGTCGAGGCGACTTTGAAGGTCGAAAGGTTCCACTGGCAGTTTATTTTATTCCGTCTGAGGTACAGGGATATCTCTCTTAATGCTTTGTTCCAAAGATATGAGCGTTTCAGTAGCTACAACTCCTGGAATGCCTTGCATTTGATTGTTGAGCAGGTCCATGAGTTGTTCGTTATCCTGAGCATAAAGCTTTACGAGCATGGTGTATGGACCTGTTGTGAAATGGCACTCCACTATTTCAGGGATGTGCTCTAATCGTTCAACCACCGATTTGTACATATTGCCTCTCTCAAGGGTGATGCCAACGTAGGTGCATGTGGTGTAACCAAGACTTTTAGGGTTAATGTAAAAGCCACTACCAGTTATCACGTTTCCTTCAATGAGGTGCTGTACACGTTGGTGTATGGCTGCACGCGATACACCACAAACAGCAGCAACTTCCTTGAATGGTATCCTTGCGTTTTTTGACAAAATGCCAAGTATTTTCTTGTCGAGGCTGTCTATCTTTTCCATTTTATGTTAATTTTATATATTTATTATGGGTGTTATTGCCTTATTCTAATAAATGTTTGACAAAGCAAAAATACATATTTAAAATTAAACGTGCAACATTTTGAAAGAAAAAATCATATTTATGATACAAAATGACATAATTGTAGTTTGGGATAAGTGATAATATGGCTCTATATGCAAACTATCTTCTTTTTCAATAATAAATTTATATGTCTATATCTATGCTTTATTTTTACACAGTTGTTGTATGTTATTAAAAAATATTTGTTAAATATGAAAGTTGGTATTTTAGCGTTAGGGCTAACTCTGATTTTAAGTTTGTAAGCAACTAAGGTACATTATATATATAGGTAGATATAAGGATAAATATTATGAATTTTTCTTCAATAA
>JAJPYV010000173.1 GCA_021204735.1 Prevotella sp. | reverse complement strand
CGGCAGCGAAAGAATAATCAGGAACAGGACGGTCGAATTTCACGTCAACATCACAAGCACGATTACCAGCATAAAGAGTATAGAGACTCGTCATGTCAATCGGATCCATTCCAGGTTGGGGCGTCCAACCCTTGTCCTTCACCTCAACAATAGTGCGCAATGGACCGCGTGAGATAATAGTCTGACTTCTCTTGTCAACATCAGTGAGCATTGTCGGCTGAGTACCGTCCCAACCACGGATTGTACCGCCACCCAATGTCTGACCAGCCCAAAGAACATCGTCGCCAAATCCGTTAGCCTTCTGGTCATCATCAGGATAGAACTGAGTTTGTTTCAATTCAAGTTGTTTGTTTACCTTTCCATACAGGTCAACTGTCTGACGGTGATCGAAATAAATACGATAAGCCACTAATTCATTCTCAAATGCAGCACCGTGGTGGTGAATCATCCAATAAGGATTTACACCATTATCAACAGTAAGACTGGAGATGTAAAGATCCTGCTTGTTGCTCTCCTTAACTTTCTTGTTACTAAGAAGCATCTCCACATAAACTTTTGGAGCGTAAGCACGAGGTGCGCCATAGTCATACAACGTAACGTTGTACTCCTGTGTAGAATTTTTTGGGGTGTTTACAAGGAAACAAAGTTCATCCATAACGCCATCCTGATCGATGTCATCAAGTTGGCAAGAAACTTCCCTGCCATCGACAGAGACCAAAGCCGACTTAACGTCAACGCCATAATCAGCAAGTTTTAGTACGATAGGAGCATTTTTCTTGTCCTTGTCCGAATTGTTCTCAACTTTCATGTTGAATGTCTTCTGTGCGAAAACATTGCATGCTATGAAGCATAATAATAGATTGATAATGATTTTCTTCATGATATTTAAGTTTTGCGATTAACGTAACAAATTTCTACAAAGATATAGAGAAAAATTGAATGTTGCAAATATGAAACGGCAATATCCTTGTCAATAAGTATTGATTAGATACTCAAAAAAATTAGGATCAGTGAAATTCCTCGTTCCGCAGTCATGCTGGTTGAGCTTTGCTATTTGCCCCATTTCATCGGCATTGAGAGTAAAGTCGAAAATCTCGAAATTCTCTATCATTCTCTCCTTATGCGTACTCTTTGGTATCGTTACAAAGCCACGCTGCGTGAGCCAGCGCAATGCCACCTGAGCCGCCGTCTTGCCATATTTGCTGCCAATAGCAGCCAACATCTCATTATTAATGATGTCACCGCAACCTTCACCGCCGAGCGGAGCCCATGCCATTAATTTTGTGCCGAATTTATCGAGAATAGGCTCAACGTCACGCTGCTGGATATTCACATTGCACTGCAACTGGTTAATCATCGGTTTGGTGTCAACAAAATGAGCAAAATCATAGAAACGGCATGCCTGGAAATTGCTTACACCAATAGCACGCACCTTACCCGATTTATATGCCTTCTCCATTGCACGCCATGAGCCAAACACATCACCGTATGCCTGATGAATGAGCAGCAGATCGATATAGTCAGTCTTCAATTTACGTAAGCTTTCCTCAATACTTTTTGCAGCTCTCTCCTCACCCGAATTAGTAATCCATACTTTCGTAACAATGAAAAGTTCATTACGAGGAATACCACATTTACTGATAGCATTACCTACACCTTCCTCATTGAAATATGCCTGTGCCGTGTCAATCAGACGATACCCTACGTTCAGTGCATCAGTAACACATCTCTCACACTCCTCCGGAGCTACCTTAAATACTCCGTAACCGAAAACAGGCATTTTCACGCCATTGTTTAACTTGACTGTCTCCATAGATTTCGTTTTATGTTATATTGATTTTTTTGATTTATCTTGCAAAAATAAGCATTTTATGTTAGATAACTCTCATTTAATAGAAAATAAAATAAAATCCCAATGTTTCACAACATCGGGATTTTACCGTCATATAGACTTTTTAACTAATATTAATCTGAGAATGATAAGATTTCACATCTTTTTTAACCTCTATAATTACAATAACCATTTTCCATTCTAAGAATTTCAATTAAAAAAATCTTCTAACTTACTATTTTGGTAAATTAAATGCTTTTGTCATTTCAGCCATTTGCTCACTTGACATTCCTTCTGGCTCCTCGCCCATATTCTTTGACGCAATGTATATGAGGGCACTCTTGTTGAGCACGTCAACCTGGTCGAATGCCTGCATAATGTCTGTGTCAATAGCAAATACGCCATGCTTCTCCCACATTGCAACATCGTAGTCATCAAGCTGCTTTACAGTCTCTTCAGCGAGTTTTACACTTCCCGGCAACTCGTAAGGAATTATTCCTAAACCACGTGGGCAGAATGCCTTTGTCTCCGGTATCATGCTCCAAAGAAGATTTGTCAATACATCCTTGCCCAAGAATTTGCGGATGTGAGTCATTGCAACAAGCTCAATTGGGTGTGTATGCAATGAAGCACGGTAAGGAGAGCCTTTCTCCAACAAATGATTATGAACCATGAGGTGTGATGGCAGCTCACTCGTAGGATTTACGGGATTGTCTGCAATTATTACGTAACTCGAACAGTCATCCAATATACGGATGATACTTCCGTTTTCCATAGGTTTGCGTGCGAGATCCCTCATCCTGCGGTTCGTGCCCTTGCAGAAAAAATACGTACCTTTCAGGTATGGCATAGTTGCGCCAATTTGCTTAACCTCACTGATTGCAGGCAACTGGCGTATCTCGTCATCAATGTATTCAGTGATGTTCACTGTAATGTTTCCACCATTACGCTCTGCCCATCCCTTTTGCCACAAGTAGCCAGCCACTTCAGCTACTTTGTAAACTTCTTGTTTTAAGGCTTCACGCCCTTCAAGTACACTTTTCATAGTCGTTGGTTTAAAATTTTTGACAAAGGTACATAAAATATACTTTACAATTACTTTATATTTTGATAAGCGAACTTTAAATTTTGACAACAGTTGCGGAATACCATTTTTTCTTACAGTATTTAATATTTTTTATATTTGCAATTACTATTCTTATACTATATTTGCACGTATGAAATTACATTCGAGTGTTTTGAAAATGAAATTATCATACCTCTCATTTATATAAACGTCACACGATAGATGAATATTATTCAAGATATAATAAACAACACGCAACTGCCAGTTCTGACAGCATTCTTGCTCGGTATCATCATAGTGCTACATCCTTGTCTTTTAGCTACCAATATCGCAGCAATGGGATATATGGCAAAAGATGTACACGACCGAAGAAAAGTTTTTTTCAATGGACTTTTCTATACTTCAGGAAGGGTATTAGCATACTCGCTGTTGGGAATCATTCTCCTTTCCATATTGCGAAACGGAGCGGAAATGATGAATCTTACCATACGGTTCAGCCAATGGGGAGAAATGCTCCTTGCTCCGTTCTTGATTATAGTTGGTCTTTATTTTCTATTAAACCAATTGCTGCGCAAACATACACATTGCCATAATATTGAATCGAAAAGAAAAGCAAATAATTATGGCAGTTGCTTGTTGCTTGGTATTATATTAGCATTGTCATTCTGTCCTGAAAGTGCAATCGTTTATTTCTGCATACTGCTCCCGATGTCCGCCAAATCAGCAGTTGGTTACGCACTGCCAGTGGTTTTTGCCATCGCTACCGCAATTCCTACTGTATTGCTTGCATGGGGAGTTTCCTACGGATTGAGCACATCTTCTATTATGCGTGAGCGAATGGATAAATTTCAGAAATGGATGAACGTGATAATAGGAATACTATTTATCCTTGCCGGCATATTTTGCCTATTCTTTTGAGTCATCTTCTTCCATATCCATATCAAGTCGGTCTTGCCATAGATATTTTTGCGTTTCGCTTACTATCACCCCGCTAAGGAAAAGCAATGATAACAAATTTGGTATCGCCATAAGAGCGTTCATGCAGTCGGCTATGTTCCAAACCACATCAAGACTCATAACGCTACCGATGAATATCGCTACAACATAGATGATACGGTAGCCTAATGTCCATTTTCTACCTTTAAGATATTCCACAGCACGCTCACCGTAAATTTCCCAACCGAGAATAGTACTGAAAGCAAAAGTCAACAAACCAAATGTTAGCAACGGAGTACCGATTACAGGAATTTTACTGAATGCCAACTTTGTCAGTGTCGCTCCGTTTTCATAACTGATGTCAGGATAAGCTATTATGCTACTGACAATCACAAGTCCCGTCAATGCGCAGATTACAACCGTGTCCCAAAACGTTCCACTTGCAGAAACCAACGCCTGACGCACTGGGTTGCGTGTCTTTGCAGCTGCTGCCACAATCGGAGCAGAGCCCATACCCGACTCGTTTGAGAACAATCCTCGTGCAATACCATAACGGGCGGCGAGCATTATCATTCCACCAGCGAAACCGCCACCTGCAGCCTTTGGAGCGACAGCTGACTCACATATCAAACTTATCGCCGACCAAAGATAATCGTGATTAAAAAATAGAATAACTATACAGCCAATAATATAAAAGAATGACATGAAAGGAACAAGCATCGTACAAACCCTTGCTATACTCTTTATACCACCGATAATTACCATCCCCACAAGAATGCATATCACAATCCCTGTGATATAAGGTGAAACACTATAGCTCTCTTGCGTGAGTGTCGCAATTGCATTCGCCTGTACCGTGTTTCCAATACCAAATGCTGCTATCGCTGTGAATATAGCGAACAAGATGCCAAGTTTTTTCCACCCCAAGCCCCGTTCAAGAGCATACATAGGGCCACCTAACGTGCGCCCGTCTTCTGTCTTGACACGGTATTTTATTGCAAGAAGCCCCTCGGCATACTTCGTGGAAATTCCGAAAAAACCAGTCAACCAGCACCAAAGTACTGCTCCTGGTCCGCCCAACGCCACTGCCGTTGCTACTCCGATGATATTTCCTGTACCTATTGTAGCAGCAAGAGCAGTCACCAACGCTCCAAACTGTGACACATCACCGTCTGCACCTTTGTCTTTCTTGACAGACAGTTTTATTGCGGTCCACAGTTTGCGTTGAGGAAATTTCAATCGGATTGTCAGGAATATGTGGGTGCCAAGCAAGAGTATTATCATGGGCCATCCCCAAAGAAATGAACTGAATTCTGTGAAAAATCGTTGTACAATATCCATGCCCGATGATTTATTTGCTCTCTACTTGACTTTCGAAACTAATCCTCACATTCTCGTAACCCATTGCCTTGAGCATACGGTAAAATTGTAATCTTGCGTTATCCTCGGCAGTCGCTATGTTTTCTTGTGTCAGGCAACGTGCTTTCATCTTCTCGTAAGCAATATGATACATATTCTCCCTCGCCTTGTCGTTCCACGAGCCAGTCTCAAAGAATGATTTTGTCCTTGCCTCGTCAATAAATCTTTCATCAAGCAGTCCGATTTGCGGTAAAACCAGGCTTATTGTATCTTTGTCAACTGTTATCCAGTCGTCCTTTACATTTTTCATATCAAAACCGAGACGCAAAGTACCATAATATATGCGCATCAAATGGTCATCACTGAAGAAACCCTTCCTTACAGTGTCCACCAATTCCTCGTCTTCAATGGAAAGGAACTCCCACTCGCCTATTTCCTTCATAGCCAACACCTGTGTGGGTGTTACATTTATTTTGTCATCAGAAAAAATGGTGATAGTATTGTCCTTACATAACCTTAAAATATAGATTACCGCAATGGCGACAACAATTACGGCAACTAACAACAAACACATGCGAAACCTATTGTAGTTACGGAATATCTTGGCAAACGAATTGCCTTTTTTTGCCTTATCGTTTTTATTTTCTTGCATTTTCTATCGTATTGCTGTCCAACAATATCGGAAGATCGCTTGTGGTGTACTTTTTGCGGAACGTTATCGTAATGTTCTCTTCCTCGTACCCCATCTGCTTAATCATTGGTATCAGCGCATGGGCGGCACTTTCCATAGCCATGTCTATAATACCGAGTTTCGGTACACTGTTAAGAATTGCCGCACGCCCTTGCTTCTCATAATCCGTCAACTCCTCATCGGTGAAATTTGAGCGCATTAGGGATACATATCTCTTTATCTCACTATGGTCTATACGACTGTCGGTAAGTTCTACTTTGGGGTCTGGGAGAATTATCTCTATCTTGTTATCTCTTTGCACAACATTTTTCTCGGTGAAATCATTGAAATCAATATATGCCTTGAGCGTGGCATCCACAGGAATGGCGATTTTTCTCGATGACATGGGCAATGTAATATTGAACTTCTGCTGGAGGAAAGATCCTTGCAGACTCATCTGGTCATCGTGTGTCACGATTTTATGCACCTGATATTCTGCAGTATAGAGTTTTGCGCATTTCCTAATCTGCATAACCATCATAGGAATAGTGTCTATCCCACTCTCCTGTTCTTCCGTTGTTGCAGCCTGCTCTTTACAGCCACACAACAGCGTAGCAACCAATATCACACAAAACAATAACCTCTTTTTCATAATTGCCAACAAAGTTACTACTTTTTTGTCAGTTTGCACAACATTATCACTTTATTTTATTATAACGCTGTCGCTTTTATCCTTTTTCATGCCATAATGATATAAAAGATTGTCAGGTATATCGAAAAAGATTGAAAACTTTATGATTTTCGCAAGCAATCTTGCATTTTTAATTTTTATTTTTTAACTTTTAATTCTAATGAATCTGCTTATTCTTTCATTAACGATTCTAATATAACTTCGTTTCATTTTGTCATTCAAGAAGCTATGTTCAACTAATTTCCTCATCTCATCAGGCATTTGCATATATTTGGCAAGGATTTTATTAAGACGGAGTTTGTTAATTCCTATTCTTTCCCCAAATCTTTCAAAATCCAGACAGCATGGATGTCCTGTTCTATCATACACATCGCTTGTTTCAATATTTGGAGACAAACCGCCATCAAGTCCTAAATCATCACCATTTATATGAAGACTTGTGTTTATCAGATCGTATGCTGGTGCCAAACGATAATCCTGACCATATCGGATAAGCGAGAAATTTTTCAGATGGTCATCACCATTGGCATATATGTAATTGAACAGCACTAATTCAAAGAACCGTTCCATGTCAACCTTCCAAGCAGATACGTTTTTGCGAATGGCAATGGCGATATCCTCATAACATCCGTTATACTTAAACTGTGAACCCTCTATTTGCTCATTCTTTCCGATTACTGCCGCAAAATCATCCATGTGCAACTTACTGCCATCCGGCATAATGTCAAACCGTTTTGTGATATACACTGCCTGACCTTTTGGCGTAAAGCACAATCCATTTACAGCAGTTTCAATTCCATATACCTGTGCAGCTATCTGCATAGTGAGATGCTCGTTGGCTGGTATCTGTTTGCGTGAACTCAATGTATTGTCCCATGGTGCTGGTTTCAGGATATATGTTGAACGTTCATTTCTATTCGACAGCCTTATTTTTCCGTTCTCAATGAGAGCAGGGAATTTTTCTTGAACGCCAGATACAGAAATCCTATGCTGGGCATCCACAAGATAAGTTGTATCTTGAATTTCTTCCAAATCGAAATCCAAAATATGATTTACCCTCTTGCCGTCAAATAGTATCTTTGCGGCCTTCGGACTATATGTGTCGTATCCTTCTGAAATGGTTGAAGGACAATTATTGATCGTTATCATCTTTAATCTTTCTAACATCAACTGCACCGATGAAATCCTGGTCTGCCATAGCGGTGAGCAAACCGAAGAAATCTTCTTCGTCTATTCTCAAATACCTGCATATCGCCTTGCGGTTGGCTCCCTCTGGCAGTATATTTGTGAAAAATGGGAAAAGATATTCCGACTCATATGGTTCTTTCCGCTTTGGCAATGTTACCGATATAGGAGGCTGGTCGGAGGCAAGATAATCACTGTCATAACAGAAAGTATAGCCTTTGCCAGGATGCATTTCAGTCAGCACTCCAGCCTTACGCTCATTCGAGTAAACATTTAATCTTCTCATTTAAATTCCTATTATAAAATTGTTTGACGAACTTTGTATTCAATTTCCAGTCCAAGTACATCAAGAATTTTATTGACGGTATTCAATGATGGGTTTCCCTTGCCACGCTCAATATCCTTGACTGTCGCTAAACTGACCATTGCAATTTCCGCAAGATCTTGCTGCGACAACCTCAAAAATTCCCGACGCGATTTCATTACTTCCCTTAATTCCATAGTCTAATAAAATAAACTTTTCTGCAAAAATATGACAAAATTCCCGAAAAAACAAGCAAAAGTTTAATGAAATAGACTTTTCGCCATAAATTGACTACTTTTTTTTGATTTTTAGTACAAAAGTCTGTTATTTTATTCTTTTGCTTTATAACTGGTTTATTTACTTTATAATGTCA
>JAJPYV010000097.1 GCA_021204735.1 Prevotella sp. | reverse complement strand
AAGATATGTGTGGAATAGTTTCTATTTTCAACATCCAGGAGCAGACTCCTGAATTGAGACAAAAGGCTTTGCGGATGAGCCAGAAAATCCGTCATAGAGGTCCTGACTGGAGTGGTATCTATTGTGGCGGTTCTGCGATAATGGCGCACGAGCGTCTGTCAATCGTTGACCCTGAGTCGGGAAAACAACCGCTGTTCAGTCCTGACAAAAAACAGATTCTTGCTGTCAACGGTGAGATTTATAACCATAAGGATATCAGGAACAGGTACAAGGATACTTACCATTTCCAGACTGGAAGTGACTGTGAGGTTATCCTTGCGCTTTACCGTGATAAGGGTATCGACTTCCTTGAGGACCTAAGTGGTATCTTTGCTTTCGCTCTCTATGATGCTGACAAGGATGAGTTTCTTATTGCTCGTGACCCTATTGGTGTGATTCCTCTTTACATCGGTTATGATGATGATGGAAAAATTTATGTGGCGAGTGAGTTGAAGGCTCTCGAGGGCAACTGTGATAGGTATGAGCCTTTCCTCCCTGGTTATTATTATTCCAGTCGTGAGGGGGAGATGAAACGTTACTACACTCGTGATTGGTTTGAATATGATAATGTAAAGGATAACGATGCTTCTGTGCAGGCTATAAAGGATTCTCTTGAGGCTGCAGTGAAACGCCAGTTGATGAGTGACGTGCCTTACGGGGTGTTGCTCAGTGGTGGTTTGGATTCGTCTGTAATCAGTGCGATTGCTATGAAATTTGCTCCACACAGAATAGAGGAGGACAGTAAGTCGGTGGCTTGGTGGCCGCGCCTACACTCGTTTGCTGTGGGTCTTAAAGGGGCTCCTGACTTGGCGAAGGCGAGAATGGTGGCTGACTATATCGGTACTGTGCACCACGAAATCAACTATACAATTCAGGAGGGTCTTGATGCTATCCGTGATGTGATTTATTTTATCGAGACTTACGATGTTACTACTGTCCGTGCGTCAACACCGATGTATCTCCTTGCTCGTGTCATAAAGTCTATGGGTATAAAAATGGTACTTTCTGGTGAGGGGGCTGACGAGATTTTCGGCGGTTATCTGTATTTCCATAAGGCTCCCGACGACAAGGCGTTCCATGAGGAGACGGTGAGAAAACTGTCAAAACTGTATATGTACGACTGCCTCCGTGCTAACAAGAGTCTTGCGGCATGGGGTGTTGAGGGGCGTGTGCCGTTCCTCGATAAGGAATTTCTGGATGTTGCCATGCGTACTAACCCGAAAGCGAAGATGTGCCCTGGTTCTACTATGGAGAAGAAGATTGTACGTGAGGCGTTTGCTGATATGCTTCCTGCTGAGGTGGCTTGGCGACAGAAGGAACAGTTCTCCGACGGTGTGGGCTACTCTTGGATTGATACCCTTAAACAGATAGCGTCTGATCAGGTGAGTGACGAGCAATTGGAGAATGCGGCTAAACGTTTCCCGATTAATCCGCCTCGCAATAAGGAGGAGTATTATTATCGCTCAATCTTCGCTGAGCATTTCCCAAGTGACAGTGCGGCTCGCAGCGTACCGAGTGTTCCGAGCGTGGCGTGCAGCACCGCCGAAGCTCTTGCTTGGGACAAGGCTTTCAAGAACATGAACGATCCGAGCGGACGTGCCGTCCATGGCGTACACGAACAGGCGTATTGATGGATATATATATCATAAAAATTAGATATGGCACGATAACTGTTTCAGACTGTTGTTGTGTCATATTTTTATAATATATATCTTATAAAAACAATAAAAATCATATTTTTTATCAGTTATATTTGATAAAATTACTGTTTTTCTCAAATTATCAAAATCTCAGATTATGTCAGAATGTATAAAGTGGGTATTAGATTACCTGTAATAAAAGAATTATAATTGCAAATTCTGCAGATTTGTTGTTTCGCAAACTCGATACAACTGTTTCGGACTGTTTGGAATTTCTTTAACGGTAGATTCTATATAACCACTGTTTATCAATGGTATTATGATTTGGTTACGGAAACGTGTTCGATTCTTTTCCCCAAAAACTTCCATTAGTTTTAACATGGGTTGCGGTTGTTCTCTTAACGTGACAATGAATTCTGAAATCTTGTCTGGACTGTATTTTTTAAGCTTGGGACAAACTTGGGACAAACTTAGGACAGCTTGGGACAAATCAGAACCGACTTGGGACAATTTTTGTTCACCATCTTTACTGTCATTATTTTCTTTTGGCTTTTCATCTTCAAGTTCGAAAGTCAATAATACAGTATCTGGCTGTACCGTTTCTTCGATTTTCGGACGAGCCAAACTATTTTTCTCCCAACCCTTTACGATATAATCAGCACCACTGCCAGCTTTTTCTCCATATCCAAGCAACATGAACATCTTCTGAAGTATTGGATTACGGCAAAGGCTATGGCTTCCTGCATAAAAATCATCCACAGAGATTAACATACGCCCAGGATTGCGCATTATAATACTGCCCCTTTCACGCAATACCACGATATTTCCTTGCTCAGCATAACTGGAATGTACAAGCATGTTGACCAACCCCTCGCGGATAGCAATATGTGCCGGTGTTTCCTCTATACGGGTAATGCCATTTAGCATAAATGGTGTTGGTATTGTGTGCGAAATTTGATTGGAAACACGGTAAAAGAACTGGAAGATATTGGCTTCCCACGTGCCATCAGGACATATTCTGTTCGACCAACGTATTCCTGGTGTATCAGATAGTTTTTCCTGATAATCCACAAAGTACCAAGGGGTACATGCATTATCTGTGATACTCTCCGTTTTTCCAAACATTAATATTCCCGCACGCGTAAATCCCTCATTACCGGTTTCCCTATCCACACGATATGCTCCTATTTTTGTCAAAAAAGACTTATCATCTAATCCGTTCCAAGGATGATCTTCCTTTTTTAGCAAGAAACGTTGGCGATACTCTTTGAGCGTTGCGGCATCTATATCGTCTATGCTATAGTTGGGTAATATCTGATTGTCAAAAGGTGCTGTGGTATGTTGCGCATCTGCAAACATTTCACGGACTTCTGTGTCAGTACAATGATAATCTCCCTCGTGATTACGCTTGTATGTGTTGCCGAAAGGATTGCGGGTAAGATAAACAGGACGGATGTTGTATGCCGCACGGGGTATTCTAAACACTAAATATTGACTCCCTTCTATTTCCCCAACTGTCACATCACTTTCAGTGAGCATTGTGGCACTTACTTTCTCTTTGTTGTGGGCACAATCCCAAAAACGTTTTTTATATGTGGTAATTTGCTCTTTTGTTAATCCATCCAATATGAATTTTCCTCCTTTTTCTTTAACCCCCAATACTATGATACCACCATTTGTATTGGCAAAAGCAGAAAAAGATTCCCAAAAACTTTCTGGTAAGCCTCCTTTTGCAGATTTGAACTCAACATCTGCATTCTCTGCACTATAAATCAATGTTTTAATATCGTTCAGCAAATCTTTCATAGTTTTCTGCTTTTAAATCGTTTGCCTTAGCATCATGGTAACTTTAACGCAAATTTAATGCTTTTATTTCTCATTAAAGAAGAATTACATTCTTTTCTTTAAAAAAGTCTGCTCATTGTAGATAGAATATACTTTCATTACCCATATTGAAAAGTAAATCAAGGATGCTAAGATTTGGAATGAAACCGTACTTGTTGCCATAAACCTGATAATATGGTTTGGGGGTGAAAGTTTTGTCCTCTAATGGATGTTTGGGATGGATTGCCTCACGGAAGTCTGATACTTCGGATAATGAAACGTCATTGACTGGTATAAACGATGTTGTTGGTTGGATATGTGGCTTTATGTCGATTAAATCACAGATTTTCGCACAAATTTCCATGTTGAAATCATAAAGGAACGTCCACTTACGCTCGAAAAACGGTCGGATATCATCGGCAAGGTACTCGAAAAATGGCGACTCTCCGTAAGCACTTTGCAGGGCGTTCCAGTGGATATGCCGCCAGTTGCCGTGCTCGCTTATCCTCACGTCTTTCATCAGGCATTTTGAAAAATTACCCATTTCATCGCAATCTGGTCGTTCTACTGGTACGGTGAGCGTCTGTGGTCCGTTTGTTGTCGCTATAACGCAACGGTTGCGGTAGGTTTGCTTTATAAAACTGTCGTATGCCTCTACTTTCACAGTATCATAGTGATTCAGTTTCTGATACCACTGGATTGGGGCGAAATATGCTGAAGAAAGTAGGGCAGTAGTCATGGCGGAATAAATTCTATCTGTGTTGCCACACCGTTTCAGAACATCTTGCTGACACGTTTTATTCCTTCCACGAGGGCATCAATTTCCTCTTTCGTGTTGTATAATGCGAAAGAAGCACGCACAGTACCTTGTATTCCCAAACGTATCATGAGCGGTTGGGCGCAATGATGACCGGTACGCACAGCGATGCCAAGTCGGTCGAGTAGGGTTCCCATGTCGAGATGGTGGATGTTGCCAACGAGGAATGATATTACAGCGTCTTTGTTTTCTGACTCCCCGAAAATCCTGATTCCATCGATAGCTCTCATCTCTTTCATAGCGTATGCAGTCAGTTCTCTCTCATGCTGTGTGATGTTGTCCATACCCAATGTGTTGAGGTAGTCAATTGCTGTCGCTAATCCGTGAGTGGCTACGTAATCAGGTGTTCCTGCCTCGAATTTGAATGGCAGATGCTCAAAAACAGTTTTCTCAAAACTGACACTCTCTATCATCTCGCCTCCTCCTTGGTACGGTGGCAGTCGGTCAAGCATATCTTCCTTGCCATACAACACCCCGATACCTGTTGGTCCGTACATCTTATGACCGCTGAAGGCATAGAAATCGCAGTCTAAGTCCTGCATGCCAACTTTAAAATGGGGCACACTCTGCGCTCCGTCTATCATTATTGGTACGTTATGCTCATGGGCGATACTTATCATCTCTTTCACAGGGTTCACCGTTCCCAAGGTGTTACTGACATGTGCAACACTTACGATTTTTGTCCTTTCTGTGAACAGTTTGCGATATTCATCTATCAGTATCTCTCCTTTGTCGTTCATCGGGATTATACGTAGTGATATCCCTTTCTTTGCTGCCAATATCTGCCAAGGTACTATGTTGGAGTGGTGCTCCATGACGGATACGATAACTTCATCGCCTTCTTGCATGAATTCCTCACTGAATGACGATGCCACAAGGTTAAGGCTCTCTGTGGTTCCTCGTGTGAACACAATCTCATTGACAGACTTTGCGTTGATGAATGCTCGCACTTTCTCTCGTGCCTGCTCATGCAGATCGGTCGCTTGTTGGGATAGGTAATGTACTCCCCTGTGAACATTTGCGTTGACATTGTAATACTCATCGGTGATGGCATCTACTACCTGACGTGGCTTTTGGGTCGTGGCGGCATTGTCAAAGTAAATCAATGGACGGTCGTACACAGTGCGACTGAGGATTGGGAAATCGTTGCGTATCTTGTTGATGTCGTACATAATGGATGTTATACAGGACTTCTTTTGCGGAGAAATCTCTTGATTATATGGGTTAATTGGATTTTAATGACAGAGTTTGCAACCTGAACATTTGCTCAGTTCTCCACGGAAACGTTTTTCTACAAGATAATGCAGTCGGTCTCGCAGTGGTGTGAGCTTTATGCCGTCAACAACTTCATTGATGAAGGCAAATTCCAAAAGCAGTTTTGCCTCCTTCATACTGATACCTCGCTGCCGCATGTAGAAAAGAGCGGCATCGTTGAGTTGACCTACCGAACTGCCATGCGCACATTTCACGTCATCTGCGTATATCTCAAGCATCGGTTGGGTGTACATGCGTGCTTCTTTGGTGGCACATAGATTTTGATTGGATTCCTGCGAGACTGTCTTTTGCGCACCGTGACGAACAAGTACTTTACCTGCGAATGCTCCTACTGCTTTGTCATTGAGTACGTATTTATACAGTTCCTTACTGGTGCAATGTCCTACCTTGTGGTCAATCAGTGTGTTGTTGTCAACATGTTGCTCTTTGTCGGCTATCACGCATCCGGAGAGGTTGCATTCTGCTCCCTCGCCACTGAATACTAAGTCGGTGCGGTTTCGTGTAACTCCATTGTGCAATGTTATTATGTTGTGGTTAACACGACTGTTTGCCTGTTGGTCGATGAACAGGTTACTAACTCGCACGTTCTTTGCATGTGTCTCCTCAAGACAGTATAAGTCAAGTTGGGCGTTGTCTCCTACGTATACTTCTATTACTTGTGTTGTCAGGAAATTACGGTCATCAGCGGCATGGTCACAAAACAGCAGTTTTATCTCTGCTCCCTCCTCAACGATGATAAGTACTCTGCGGTTCACCATCAAATCGACATCAGAACGCAGGATGTTTATCACCTGAATGGCTTTTTCTACTATTACGCCTTTCGGAACATATACAAGCAGTCCGTCTTGTGCCAACATGGTGTTGAGGGCTGTTATCCCATCTTCTTCAATGTTGGCGATTTTTGCATAATATTTGGCGATGAAATGGGGATTTTCTGTTGCTACATTACTCAATGAATTTATAATCACGCCCTCTGGCAATGCTTGTCCCTTGGGTTTTATCTTGGTATAGAAACCATCGTTCACCATGAAATAGAGTGCGGTGCTGAGATTGGGTACGTCGCACTTGAACGCATCGTATGGGTTCACTGGTATTTCTAAGCGATTCAGGTTCAGTCCGTAGTTTGGCTCAAACAGTTTTGGTATGTCGGTGTATTTATATCTCTCAACCTTTTTTGTCGGGAATCCGAGACGCCTGAAACTCTCGAATGCTGCATCGCGTACGGCATTCATGGGTTCACAACCGTGCTTGAATATCATATCCCTGCACTGTTCATAAAGGTCAATATATTGCTTCTCTGTCTGCATAGTTAATTGGCAACCTCCGCCTTAATCCAGTCATAGCCTTTCTTCTCAATCTCACGGGCGAGTTCTGGTCCGGCTGTCTTTACTATTTTGCCGTTGTAAAGAACGTGTATCACGTCGGGCTTTATGATGTCAAGGAGACGGTCATAGTGGGTTATCACAATATAACTTGTGTCTGGTGTTTTCAACTTATTCACTCCCTCGGCTACGATTCTCAATGCATCTACGTCAAGTCCTGAGTCGGTCTCATCGAGGATGGATAGTTTTGGCTCCAACATCGCCATCTGGAAGATCTCGTTGCGCTTTTTCTCTCCACCACTGAACCCCTCGTTTACGGAACGGTTTGCGAGTTTGGTGTCTAATTCCACGATTTTCCTCTTTTCTCGCATCAACTTCAGAAATTCTGCTGCATTCAGGGGTGTCTTGCCCTCATATTTACGCTTTTCATTTATGGCGGCTCGCATGAAATTGTTCATCGACACTCCTGGAATTTCTACTGGGTATTGGAATGATAAAAACAGTCCTTCGTGGGAGCGGTCTTCTGGTTTCATCTCAAGAAGGTTTTTGCCGTTGAAAACAACTGTTCCGCTTGTTACTTCATATAGGGGGTTGCCTACAAGTACGGCACTCAATGTTGATTTCCCTGACCCGTTTGGCCCCATTATGGCATGTGTCTCACCGTCTTTTATAGTGAGGTTGATACCTTTCAGTATTTCCTTGTCGCCTATTTTGGCGTGAAGATCTCTGACTTCCAGCATATCTTGTTTTGTAATTCGTTTCTTTTGATGTTTTTATCCTACTGTTCCTTCTAATGATACCGACAGAAGTTTCTGGGCTTCAACGGCAAATTCCATCGGTAGTTTGTTGAGGACTTCCTTGACATATCCGTTTACTATCAGTCCTACTGCTTGCTCTATTGGTATTCCTCGTTGATTGCAGTAGAAAAGTTGGTCTTCACTGATTTTACTTGTCGTTGCCTCATGCTCCACTATTGCTGTGTCGTTGTGGATGTCCATATAGGGGAAGGTGTGTGCTCCACAGTCGCTGCCAAGCAACAGACTGTCACATGAACTGTAGTTTCTGGCGTTATCGGCATTCGCTCCTACACGAACTAATCCTCGATAGGAGTTCTGACTGCGCCCTGCACTTATACCCTTGCTTATTATCGTACTCTTCGTGTTCTTGCCGATGTGTATCATCTTTGTTCCCGTGTCTGCTTCCTGATAGTGGTTGGTTACGGCTACGGAATAAAATTCTGCTTGTGAATTGTCTCCACGGAGTATGCATGAGGGATATTTCCATGTTATCGCTGAGCCCGTCTCTACTTGTGTCCACGACAATTTTGAATTGTTCCCACGTAGTTCTCCTCGCTTTGTTACAAGGTTGAACACGCCTCCTTTGCCGTTCTCATCTCCAGGATACCAGTTTTGCACGGTTGAGTATTTAACTTCGGCATTGTCTTTTACGATTATCTCCACAATCGCTGCATGCAGTTGGTTCTCGTCTCTCATTGGGGCTGTACACCCTTCCAAATAGGAAACATACGACTCGTCTTCTGCCA
>JAJPYV010000269.1:3844-8480 GCA_021204735.1 Prevotella sp. | reverse complement strand
CATTCTATCAAGGGCAGTGACTGCGAAATAGTATTTCTTGGCATATTTGTTGGAACGAGAGGTGGTTTTAGGTTTGGTGATGTCGTAGAAAGTGTCGGAGGTGATGGCGAGGATTTTGGTAGGGTCAGAGAGGTTGAGTTTGTCGCCTTTCTCGAAGCGGTAAACGACATATTTTTCGGCCTTATTTTTCCAGCCATTGCCTTTTGGAGCTTTCCAGAAGAGGAGATGTTTGCCATCCATGTTCAGGATTTTGAGACTTTTTACAGGTTTGGGAGCTTTCTTGTCGATATACGGCATGAGAGGCATGAGAGCAGGATATTTCCAGTAGACCTTCTCCAACATAGAGCCATAGTTGCCCGTGTTATCAGTAACCGCTTTGGCATACCAGAGGACAGTGCCGCTAACATTGTTCGTTTCACTGTGCAAACGATATTTAGCAGGCATCTGGTTGATGTTTGGGTTGTATAAGTCAGCAAATTTAGCAGTACGCTCCACATCCTCGCCGATGTACAGATTACGGTTGCCAGCATGCCTGTCCCACCAAATAATCAAAGTCTCATAGTCAGCAGCCTTATTGCCTATTTCCCAATAAATTTGCGGGACACAATAATCCACCCAACCATTGTTCACCCACATCAAGACATCCGCATAAAGGTCATCATAATTCTGTAGCCCGTTAGTGTTGCTACCGATAGAGACCCCATTTTTATTATTGCGGTAAATTCCGAAAGGAGAGACGCCGAACTTCACCCACGGCTTCACCTTATGTATAGTTTCATACAGTTGTTTTATGAACACATTAACATTATCCCTGCGCCAGTCGCCCTTGTCGCGGAAACCATTATTGTAAGATTTGAACTCCCTATCATCAGGAATTGATATGCCAGCCACGGGGTAAGGGTAGAAATAGTCATCGATATGAAAGCCATCAATATCATATCGGCTCACGATATCAGCCGCAATCATGCAAATATAGTCACGATTTTCAGGTATGCCAGGGTTGAGGATATACTGTCCATCGTAAGAAAAGCAGCGATTCGGTTGCTTACGTGCGATATGGTTGGATGCTAATTCCGTAGTACCTTTTGTTTTAGCACGGTACGGGTTAATCCACGCATGAATTTCCATGCCCCGTTTATGGCACTGCTCAACCATCCACTGCAAGGGATCCCAATAAGGCGTTGGAGCAGTGCCCTGTCTGCCAGTAAGAAAGCGGCTCCACGGTTCATAGTCGCTTGCATAGAGAGCATCACATTCAGGTCGCACCTGAAAGATAATCGCATTCACCCCATCCCTTTGGAGGATGTCGAGCTGAGAAGAAAGCATGTTTTGGATCTGCGAAGTACTCATGCCGAGGAACTGACCGTTGACACACTGAATCCATGCGCCACGGAATTCACGCTTGTTGTATTCCACAGCCGAGAGAGGAAGCGTATCCAACAGGAGAATGCCGAGTAACAGGAGGAGTTTTGCGAAACTATATCTATGTTCTAACATATCAGTAAAAGCAATGCCTTGCGGCAAGTTAAAAGTTAAAAGTTAAAAGTTAAAAGTTCAGCCGATTGAAACTACAGTTTTTCTCTCTTTATATTTAGCTAATTCTTGAAGCGCAATTTTGCTTGAATGTCGCCCTTGAGGGGCGAGCGGACATGATAAATCAATGTCCCTACACTTTGCGGTAAGTATCTTAACTTTCTATTAGTCATTATATTTTACTATATCTTTATTTTGTTTTGTTGAGAATCCAGCGACGGGCATTGACGAAAGCCTCGATCCACGGAGTAACTTCATCGTTGCGGCGATCAGCAGGATACCAAGCATTTTGCCAAGGGAAGATAGCACGTTCGAGGTGCGGCATCATGGCGAGGTGGCGCCCATCGGCAGAGCAGATACCAGCCACATTATAGTCAGAGCCATTCGGGTTGCCAGGGTACTTATCGTAAGCATATTTAGCCACGATATTATATTTGTCGGCACTTTCAGGGAGCGAGAACTTACCCTCACCGTGAGCCACCCAGAGACCCAGTTTGTTGCCACTGAGCGAGCCGAACATCACACTATTGTTTTGCGGGATATCGAGGCAGACGAAAGAACTCTCAAACTTATGCGAGTTGTTGTGGAGCATCCTTGTACGCTTTTCATGTTCAGGATTGATAAGATTCAGTTCCACCATAAGTTGGCAGCCGTTGCAAATACCGAGTGAGAGAGTATCCTCACGCGCATAGAACCTATCCAGAGCCTCCTTCGCTTTAGGATTGTAGAGGAAGGCACCAGCCCAGCCCTTAGCACTGCCGAGTACATCAGAGTTAGAGAAACCACCACAAAAGACAATCATGTTGACATCCTCGAGAGTCTCCCGCCCAGCGATAAGGTCAGTCATCATCACATCCTTGACATCGAAGCCAGCGAGGAATAGCGAGTAAGCCATTTCCCGTTCACCGTTAGTACCCTTTTCACGGATGATAGCCGCCCTGACACCCGACATAGAATGGCGGTCAGGCGTGATACCATACTGAGAGCGTCTGCCAGAGAAATTACTATTAAATTTCATGACGAGAGGCTGTTTCATTATGTTATTCTTACGTTCAAGAGCACAGCCATTGAAACTCTGTTTGCGGTCAAGCAGATAAGACGTTTTGAACCACACATCACGGAGAGCATCAATATTTAGAACCTCCTCGAAATCATTCAATTTGATAGTGAGGTTACGATTGTTCGGAGTAGGATAACCGATTTTGGCAAAGCCGACACCCATGTCATCCATCAATTCCATGAAGTCAAGTCGGTGCTCCTCAGCCACCTCGATAACCACACCAGGGTTCTCTGCGAAGAGCGACTTGATAATATCCCCATCACCACAAACATTATAAAGATTGATGTCCATGCCACCAGTTGTATTAGCAAAGCACATTTCAAGCAAGCAAGTAATGAGACCACCAGCACTAATGTCATGACCAGCGAGGATCCAGTCACGTTTAATGAGTTCCTGAATAGCATTGAAAGCATCGCAGAAATACTCAGGATTAGCAACAGAAGGCACATCATCGCCCACCTTGCCGAGCGACTGAGCGAAAGCACTTCCACCAAGATGCAATTTATCGAAAGAGAAGTCAACATGATATAGCGAAGCATGCTTATCGTTGACCAGAACAGGCGAAACCACCTTACGAATGTCAGACACCTCAGCGCCAGCACTTACGATAACCGTTCCCGGGCTGATAATCTTCTGTCCATCAGGATATTGTTGGCTCATTGAGAGCGAATCCTTGCCAGTAGGGACATTCACCCCGATAGCACAACAGAAGTCAGATAAAGCCTGAACCCCCTGATAGAGGCGCGCATCCTCCCCCTTTTGGGAGCGGCAGGGCCACATCCAGTTAGCCGAGAGACTTACGCTATTGAGGCCCTCCGGCATAGGAGCCCAAACGATATTCGTGAGCGCCTCAGCCACAGAGAGCACACTGCCAGCAGTAGGCGAAGCAAGTCCAGCCTGCGGTGCATGCCCGATAGCAGTAGCGATACCCTTGACACCCCGATAATCCAGAGCCACGACGCCACAGTCAGATAGCGGCAATTGTATTTCCCCTTGGCACTGTTGGCGAGCGATTCTGCCAGTGACGGAGCGGTCAACCTTATTAGTAAGCCAATCCTTGCAAGCCACAGCCTCTAATTGGAGAACGTTTTCGAGGAGTGAGAGCAATGGGGATTTTTGAGAGAGCTTGTCATTGGCATTCAGAGAGGGCTTGTTGTTAGCGTTCTGCGACTGCTTGTTTTTAGTATTGAAGAGCGGATATTTCACATTCTGATAATGGCGTTCCACAGTTTCGTCGACCATGACCGTTTTAGGCGAGTGTCCAAACATCTGCGCCACATCAAGGTCAAACGGTTTTACGCCATCCCCCTGCACGAAAGAGAAATGCGCATCGCCAGTAGTTTCGCCCACCACATAGAGCGGAGCGCGCTCCCTTTCAGCGATACGTCGAACATGGTCGATATACTTTTCATCGATGAGTAAGCCCATACGCTCCTGGCTCTCGTTAGCAATAATCTCCTTGCTTGACAATGTCTTGTCCCCGATAGGCAATTTTGTCATATCAATCACGCCGCCGCACTCCTCGACAAGTTCAGAGAGGCAATTGACATGTCCCGCCGAGCCATGGTCATGAATACTGACAACAGGGTTGATATCCTCCTCACAGAGTGCACGCACAAGGTTGTAAGCCCTTTTCTGCATTTCCGGGTTAGCACGCTGCACAGCATTCAGTTCGATACCATTCGAGTATCGTCCTGTGTCAACCGAGGAGACAGAGCCACCGCCGAGGCCGATGCGATAATTATCGCCTCCGACGACGACAATTTTGTTACCCTTTTGCGGTTGTTTTTTGAGGCAGTCACGTTTCGTGCCATAGCCGACACCGCCAGCCAGCATTATCACCTTATCGTAAGCATATTTCTCGTTGCCCTCCTGATGTTCAAAAGTGAGGACAGAGCCACAGATAAGCGGTTGTCCGAACTTATTACCAAAGTCAGAAGCGCCATTAGACGCCTTGATAAGGATTTGTTCAGGAGTCTGGTAGAGCCATTTTCGGACAGGAAGAATGCGCTCCCAAGAGCGGAAGATTTTATCATTTTCTGC
>JAJPYV010000269.1:0-3744 GCA_021204735.1 Prevotella sp. | reverse complement strand
GTCATCTTCGAGGCGAGGGTAAGCAGTCATGTAAACAGCGGTGCCAGCGATAGGCCAGGAGCCCACACCACCGCCCATACGGTCGCGAATTTCGCCACCAGTGCCCGTTGCAGCCCCGTTGAAAGGTTCGACGGTAGTTGGGAAATTATGCGTTTCGGCTTTGAGCGAAATCACAGATTCGATATTTTTTGTAGTGAAATAGACATTTTCGAAGTTCTGTTTAGGTGCAAACTGCTCAATATCAGGGCCTTGTGAAAAAGCCACATTATCTTTATACGCACTAAGTATGTGATGCGGGTGCTCTTTAGTGGTTTTTTTAACTAAATTAAAGAGAGAAGATTCCATTTTTTTGCCATCGATGATGAAGATTCCGCCGAAAATCTTGTGTCGGCAGTGCTCCGAATTGATTTGCGCGAAGCCGAAGATCTCCGAGTCAGTGAGCGGTCTGCCGAGCTGTTTTTCTATGGAGTGGAGATAGTCAATTTCCTCAGGCGAGAGAGCGAGGCCCTCCTGTTCATTATACTCCTCAAGATTATCGACATGCCTGATAGGTTCAGGTTGGTGGTCGACGAAGAAGATATTCTGGTCGAGGCCATTGTACATACGTTGTAGCATCGGGTCGTGCTCAGCATCCATAGAAGAGACTGGGAAATACTCCTCGATACGAGAAATGCCATGCAAATTCATATTTTGCGTAATTTCCACCGCATTAGTACTCCAAGGGGTAATCATTTCACGTCGCGGGCCGATGAAGAAGCCCTCGATTTTCTGGTTATCTACTAATGAGGCATCGCCGAAGAGCCAAGAAAGTTCGTTGACCTCGTCAGCAGAGAGCTGGTGGTCGGACTCTGTGGCGATTATAGTTTGATTTTGAGACTTAAAAAAAGAAATCATTTTTTTGAATTAAGAATTAAGAATTCGCTCTTGCTTGGTTCCTTGCTTGCATTATTATTTTGCATTTATGCTTGCATTTTTGCCAGGCACCTTGCTTGTGAAGCTATTTTCACAATTTTGTAGTGCAAAGATAGTGAAAAGTTTTCTCCGAAAACTTTTCAAATTAAAAATTAAGAATTAAAAAATGAAAAACCACGCTGACCTTCTCAGGCAAGCGTGGAGTTATGAACTTTATAGATCAAAAAAACTATTAAATGAAATTATAGAAACACGTCACGCCCTTCACAGTTGATGACGTATGGCTGTCATAAGAAAATATGTATTAGAACATATAGAACTTATGTATAACGTATAAATCACAAAATTATTTTTCATTACAAGAATTACTTAACCACCTTTTTGCCATTAACGATATAGATATACGCTTAAGCTAAGGTAGGAATCACAAAATTATTTTTCATAACAAGAATTACTTAACCACCTTTTTGCCATTAACGATATAGATTCCCTTGTTGAGGGAATTGAAATCGTTGCCGACATATCTGCCATCGATGGAGAAGATTTTGCCGTTGAGAGCAGACTTGCGGTCGACAGTTATATTCTCGATGCCCGTAACATCCTCGTAAGTAACGTAGACCTCATCGAGGAAGAAACGTTTGGTAGGAGTAAATCTGATTTTGAAAGCCCCAGAGCCAGTAATTTTAGCGTTGCATGCTGTCCATTCACCTTCAGTCAAGACGAAAGCCGATTTAGAGAGCGAAACGTCACCGCTATAAACCTCGATGCCAAGGTTAGTGCCGTCGCCCGTGTAAGGAGCAGCCTTAAAGAGGAGGTAGCAATCACCGTCGCAAGTAACCTCCGGCATAGTGACAGTACCCGTAGAAGTAGTCGAACCGAACATAGCACATTGGAAAGCCCCATGGCCAGAAATAGACGACCAGCCATCGTTGTCAGTATAGCCTTTGAACGTGCCCGCACCTACGGAGCCAGTAAATACACCATCGTTGCCGCCCGCACCGTCGCAAGAGTTGAACGACTCATAGAAGATATAAGAATTAGGAGCCACAAAATCGCTACTATTCTGGTTATTATTTTCGAAATAGAACGAAATAGTACCGTCGCTATTCTTAGTAATGTTAGTAAGCGCCTTGTTCATAAACTTCTTACCATCGGTGTTAGTATTATTAAGTGTAGCCGCAGGAGTAGAAGTATTGGTAAGACTATTGTTAGTACTATAAGGGTAAGGGTGACCAGATTCTTTCGAGAGATCCTGGTTATTATTAGCAGGAATGACAGTGCAATGCTGAATAGAGCCCACATTAACCATATTCTGGCTCCAGTAACTCGAGTTGAAGTCAACATGTAGAACGAGGAGGCCCGATCCGCTGAGAGAAGCATCCCAGCCCGTTTTGGTACGGTTTTCGAGGAGGTAATATTCAGTTTTTACGCGGTCGTTATACATAATATACGCCTCACCACTATCGCTAAGCGACTGCATATTAGAGATTTGGCAGTCGGATGAGAGTTCGGTAGGAGTAATCCAGTCGCAGAACATGCGTTCATAGCTTGTGTAGGCAGCCGGCACGAAGCTGTTGCCGTTGTAGCTACCACTATCGAGGAGGTCCCAAGTGCCCATACCATAGTTACTGCCTTGAGTGTCGTACATATCAGGTAGGCCGAGGCAATGAGAGAACTCATGGCAGAAGGCGCCGATGCCATCAATAGAATTATTTTTATCAGACTTTATCTCATTGCTGCACGCATACGTATTAATAGTAACCCCGTCGAGAGTGAGCGACTGTCCGCAAGCACCCCGAAGAGTGTATTCATGCGGCCAGATAGTGTTAGCATCGCCGCCGGAAGCCTCGCCCTCACCAGCATAGAGGATGAAAACCTGGTCGACATTACCGTCGCCATCCCAGTCATAGTCAGCGAAGTTAACCTGATCGTCGACAGCCTTACAAGCATCCATAATCATCTCGCCGATGTGTTCATAATTATCATTTATTGTGGTGCTCACTCTTTCCCCATAGTAAGCATAGCCATTAGACATTGTAACAGGACCGACAACATCGAAGTCGATAACGAACTGTCCATAGCTTTGCGCCTTGAAATAATCCTTCACGGAGCCCACGAAGCCGAGGTCGGATGTAAAATTCTCCTCATTAGCGATACGGTTGTAGAGTTCAGGCGTATTAGAGCTTTGGAAAGCCAAGTCAGCGAATTGTACGAGGATAATGATACCCTTTTTCTCGCCCTTATAGCTTGAAGACTCATCGCCGATAGTAGTACGTTTAGCAGGAGCGCGGAGAGCCCTGTCCTCGTTGACAACGGAGCGCATAGCATCAGCATTAGCCAAGAGTTGGTCAAAGTCAGCCACTTCAAAGAAGCCCGAATTAGGGTTGTTGACATATTTGGTGCCATCGGCAGCCTGCCAGTAACTAAGAAACTCGTCGCCACGGAGTTCCACTTGAATTTCCCTGCCGTTGGCAAGTTTCACAGTTTTCCACAGGCCTTTCATAGCAGGAATAGCCGAAGCCGCAAAAGTGATTAAAGCCAGTGAAAAAGTCAAAAATAGTTTTCTCATTGTTTTCTTCTTATTAATATTTGTTGCAAAAATAATGCAAAGTTTTCAACTTTGCAAGTTAAAAGTTAAAAGTTAAAAGTTAAAAGTTCATTTTTGCTTGCGTTTGGGCGATATTCGGTTGCGTTTATTGCTTGCAATGTCGTTCTTTCAGAACGAGCGGACTCAATAAATTGTGTCCCTACACTTTGTGAGTGAAGAATGAAGAATGAAGAATGAAGAATGAAAAATGAAGAATGAAAAATGAAGAATGAAGAGTGAAGAAT
>JAJPYV010000213.1:4178-8638 GCA_021204735.1 Prevotella sp. | reverse complement strand
CTTTCATTCTGGACACCAAACATAAACATTTTCCGTGACCCCCGTTGGGGACGTGGGCAGGAGACTTACGGTGAAGACCCTTATATGAACTCAAGAATGGGACTTGCCGTGGTACGTGGACTGCAAGGTCCTGCCGACAGCAAATATTACAAACTGTTCGCATGCGCAAAGCATTTCGCCGTGCATAGCGGACCGGAAAAGACCCGCCATTTCTTCGACATAGAAAACCTGTCACCACGTGACTTGTGGGAAACCTATTTGCCTGCATTCAAATCTTTGGTTGTTAACGGCGGCGTAAAGGAGGTGATGTGTGCCTACCAGCGTTTCGAAGGCGAGCCTTGTTGTGGCAGTAACCGTCTGCTGCAGCAAATCCTGCGTGACGAATGGGGATTCAAGGGTTTGGTAGTAAGCGACTGTGGAGCTATTAGTGACTTCTTCGTTGAAGGTCGCCATGGTGTTTCAAAAGATGCGGCGGATGCTTCGGCAAAGGCTGTGATAAGCGGTACTGACGTGGAGTGCGGCAGCAACTACACTTCTCTTCCAGATGCAGTAAAGGCAGGTGCTATTACCGAAGACCAGATTGACGTTAGCGTAAAGAGACTGCTTCAAGGACGTTTTGAATTGGGCGATTTCGACTCCGATGAGCTCGTTCCTTGGACAAAAATTCCTGAAAGCGTAATAGCAAGCAAGGAGCATAAGCAACTCGCACTTCAAATGGCACGTGAGCAAATGGTACTGCTTAAAAATAATGGCGTACTACCTTTGAAAAAAGAAACAGAGAATATAGTTGTAATGGGACCAAACGCAGCAGACTCAATAATGCTGTGGGGAATTTATTACGGACAGTCAACACATTCTGTGACGATATTGGAAGGAATAACCAACAAACTCGGCAATAATGTCAATTACGTAAAAGGTTGTGATATCACTACTATGACTGAAAGCGAGAGTCTGTTCTCCAAACTTACTGATGAAAACGGCAATCCTGGTATGCAAGGTACTTTCTGGAACAATGCCAAAATGGAGGGAGAGCCTATTTATCAGGGCAACTACACTTCCCCATTGAAGTTTGACAATGGTGGCAATACTGTATTTGCTCCTGGTGTTAACCTCACAGACTTTACAGCACAATTCAAAGGTTCTTTCATTGCAGACCGCAGTGAGCAGCTTGACATTATCTATTCCAACGACGACGGTTTCCGTCTCATCATAAACGGTGATACAATAGACAACCGTTGGCGCAGTCAGGAACTAAAACTCAACAAGAAAAAATACAAGGTAAAGGAAGGTAAGAGATATGACGTGCAGCTCGATTATATGCAACTTGCTGACGGAGCAACCCTCTCATTCGACATCTCCCGCAAGCGTGATGTTACCATTGATGAGATATTAGACCGCACAAAGGATTTCTCTACAGTGGTTTTCGTGGGCGGTATATCCCCTGAATTGGAACGTGAGGAGGCTAAAATCTCAGAACCAGGATTCGATAACGGCGACCGCACGAGTATTGAACTGCCGCAGGTACAGCGTGAACTTCTCGCAGCATTGCACGCAGCAGGAAAGAAAATAATATTTGTAAATTGTAGTGGAAGTGCTGTGGCTCTGACACCTGAGACAGAGACTTGCGCTGCTATCCTTCAAGCATGGTATCCTGGTGAGCAGGGCGGCAATGCCGTGGCAGATGTGCTTTTCGGTGACTATAACCCAAGTGGAAAGCTACCTATTACCTTCTACAAGGATGACAGTCAACTGCCTCCATTCGATGATTACAGTATGGCAAACCGCACCTACCGTTATTTCAAAGGTGATGCTCTATTCCCATTCGGTTTTGGTTTAAGTTACACCACATTTACCATAGGCGAACCTACATATAATGCAGATAACCAGACAATTACTGTAGATATAACCAACACAGGCAATTACGATGGTACGGAAATAGTACAGGTTTACTTACGCAACCCAAATGACGTGGATGGCCCAATAAAGACATTGCGCGGCTTTGCAAGAGTGGACTTGAAGACTGGCGAGACAAAAACTACCACAATCTCCTTCCCGCAATCCTCATTTGAGTGCTGGGATGCAGAATCAAACACCATGCGTGTAATGCCAGGGCAATATGAACTGCTCGTAGGCTCATCATCACTCGCATCCGACCTCAAAACAATAAATGTTAGTTTCTGACAATAGATAAATATTATTCTCATGTCCTCTAAAAGCGAAAAGCTCAAATCCTATACTGATATAGTCCTGAAAAAATGCCAGACAGTATTGAAGAAATTCTGGAAATGGTACAAAGGACTATATCATGGCAGGAAGTGGTACTTCAAGACTGGTGTCGTTGTTGTATCTCTAATCGTAGTCTTCTTCATCTACCTTTTCATGGTAGACATCAACTTTCTGTGGCTCTTCGGTAAGTCGCCTGGTATTTCGGCAATCAAAAAACCAACCACTTCTGAGGCTTCAGAACTATACAGTGCAGATGGAGTACTTATCGGCAAGTATTTCAGTGAGAACCGCACACCTGTAACATACGAGGAGGTGAATCCGATGTTTTGGAAGACGCTTATTGACACAGAGGACGAGCGTTATTATTCTCATTTTGGAATAGATTTCGCAGGTATGTTTGCCGTGGCTAAGGATATAATCCTTCACCATGAGGCGCGCGGGGCTTCCACCATTACGCAGCAATTGGCTAAGAATATGTTTCGCGTAAGGACTCAGTATTCCACTGGTTTGTTGGGCTACATCCCAGGCGTTAGAATGCTCATAATGAAATCGAAAGAGTGGATTATCGCCACAAAGTTGGAGATGATTTACGACAAGAAGGAAATCCTCACCATGTATGCCAACACCGTCGACTTCGGTTCCAACTCATACGGCATAAAGACGGCATGCAGGACATATTTCAACGCAACACCGGCAAACATAACAACCGAGCAGGCGGCTGTGTTAGTGGGAATGCTCAAAGCCACCACCTATTATAATCCTATTTCCAACCCTGATAATTGTATCAAGAGGCGCAACACTGTGCTTTACAACCTTATGACGCACAACGACATAACGCAGGCACAGTTCGACTCTCTTAAGGTAATTCCGATAAAGTTGAATTACAGTGTTGAAAGCAATTACGATGGACAGGGCAAATATTTCCGTGAGGCGATTGCAGCATACCTGAAAGACTGGTGTCAGGACAACGGATATGATCTATATTCCAGTGGCTTGAAAATCTACACTACCCTTGATACACGTATGCAGGAATATGCTGAAAAAGCTGCAATAAAGCAGATGAAGCAGGTACAGCGCAACTTCGACGGACATTGGGCGGGACAAGAGCCATGGGTAGACCGCAGTCACAACGTTATCCCCCATTTCGTGGAGGACATCGCCAAACGGCAGTCGTATTACAAGTATCTCTCTCATAAGTTCTCTGATAATGTTGATTCGATTAACTATTATCTTAACAAGCCGCACAAGGTAAAACTGTTCGACTATGAGAATGGGACGATTGAGAAAGAAATAAGCACTCTCGACTCTATACGATACATGCTCCGCTTTATGCACTGCTCCATGGTAGCAATGGAACCGCAGACGGGAGAGGTAAAGGCATGGGTAGGAGACATTGACTTCAACTCATGGAAGTACGACAAGGTAACGGCGATGCGACAGCCTGGCTCCACTTTCAAGTTGTTCGTTTACACTGAGGCAATGAATCAAGGACTCACTCCTTGCGACAAGCGGCGGGATGAGTTTTTCTCAATGGAGGTTTACGACACAGAAAAGCACAAAATGGTGACATGGTCGCCTACCAATGCTGATGGCATATTCACTGGCGACTCCATGCCTCTCAAGACTGCTTTTGCAAAGAGTATCAACTCTATTGCCGTGCGGCTCGGTCAGGAAATGGGTATAAAGAACATCGCACGCACTGCATATCAAATGGGTATAAAGAGCACACTTGACGAGCAACCTTCTCTTGCACTTGGGTCTTCCGACGTGAACCTCCTTGAAATGGTCAACTCTTACTGTACAGTAGCTAACGATGGCAAACATGTAGAACCTGTACTCGTTACAAAGATACTTGACCGTGACGGCAAAGAGGTTTACACCGCAGAGAGGGAGGAAAAACAGGTAATACCTTACAAGAGCGCATTCTTCATGCAACAACTGTTGCTTGGCGGTTTGCGTGAGCCAGGCGGCACATCACAGAGCCTATGGGGATACATAGGTGATGTGCGTGACACAGAATTTGGAGGCAAGACAGGAACATCAAACAATCATTCCGACGCATGGTTTATGGGTGTAGCTGCCAACCTTGTTGTAGGTGCGTGGGTTGGTGGTGAATACCGCAGCATACACTTCCGCACAGGAGAATTAGGACAAGGCAGCAGAACAGCTCTTCCTATTTGCGGATATTTCTTACAATCGGTTATGCACGATCCTAATTTCAGCAAATATCACGG
>JAJPYV010000213.1:1568-4078 GCA_021204735.1 Prevotella sp. | reverse complement strand
CTAAAGAACCGTCAAAAAAGGAGAAAAAGAAAAAGCGGGGTAAAGATAAAGAACAGAAAATACAATTTGATGACATATAACATGTATCATTATCACAGTCTAATAAGCATTTGAAATTCAATGTAAGTCAGTGTAGTATAAAAATAGTTGGCTTCCGATGTTCAATGACATTGGAAGCCAACTCATTTAAGATATTTAATAAAAGTGTATAAATATACAAACAATTCTTGACTACACTGTTCACTTATTCTTCAATGGTGAGGGTACAAGAGTGAATATTTTCAGTTGGATATACATGATAAATTGTAATCGTCTTAGTACTATAATCCTTCACTTGTCTATTATTGGGATTACAATGTGCTGTTATTGTATGTGTGCCAACAGAAATGTCGCTTATTTGATAAGTAGCTGCATAGTTGTTAGCTATGTCGGAAGATTCTGCTACAAACTCTCCATCGATATAATATGAAATTGATTTTAAATCATTTTCGTCATCACCAGTAGAAGAATATGAGATACTTATCCCTGAACCTGAAATAATTTCTATTGCTCCCATAGTTAACTGAATTATATCTCCAATTTTTGCGGTATCAGGCGTTACTACAATCTGGGCCGAATAAGTAAATAGTTCGTTCTGATGAACTTCAGTCCAATCATCACAACTGGTAATAATTGGCATGCATAAGATTGCAAAGAGTGTCGTAAGAAATAATTTAAAATGTTTCATAATTTTTCCCTAATTCGTGTCGGGCGCAACTTTTATTGTTTATATTGTAATAAGTGTTGATTATCTGCATAGTAAGCATCTTTAAAAGATATTCCTATATATAAGAGCAAGAAATACAATCAGCCTCAACTTGCATAGATGGTGCTTTTTTATTCGTAGCTCTTTAATTTTTTAAATTTTCTTTATTTTAATACATCTATTTCCTTCAAGGAAACGGATATTATTTATATATTACTGATTATCAATAATTTATCATTACATAAAGATTTTTGAAGGATAACAAATAGTTAATATTACGCAATATTAAATTAAAAAAAATCATTTTTTATGATGTGGTATTAGAAATTTTATTACCTTTGTACCAAATATCCGTTTCCTTGAAGGAAATGGACATTTTTGTATCTCAGAATACTTATAGGTCCCTAATGATCAATTCATTGGCACGGTCTATGATTGACATGTCTATTGATGCAAGATAAATTTGAGTAGTGATTTCTGAATCATGTCCGAGAGCATCTGAAATCACAGAAATCGGAATTCTTTTATATTTGGCAATTGTAGCCCAAGAATGACGACTTACGTATGTTGTAATAGGTATTGGCATTTTTGCCAATTTTCCGATTTCTTTCAAACCATTATTTATTTTATGCAATGCAGATTCATATTGCTTTCTTTTGTCTTTTGACGTTTCTGATATGATAGGCAGCAAATAAGGAGAATTACCAACCGAATATAAATCTATAATCTCTCTAATTTGTCTGACTATTTTGACATGAATAACTTGTCCTGTCTTATGCCGACGATATGTGATTACTCCATTTTTTATATCCTTCTTTTCGAGAAATGCGGCATCTATAAATGACATACCTCTACAATAGAACAAAAAGAGAAAAATATCACGCGCTAATTCGAGATTTGGTTTTAAACTAAGGTCAAGATTGCGTATGCGTTTTATTTCTTGCAATGAGACAGCTCTTTTCTGTGTCTTTTCCGATCCCGTAAAAACATGGCGAAATGGTTTTTTGTCATCTGTAACACCTTGTTCTATAGCACGGTTATAAACAGCACGCAAGATTCTCATATAAAAGGATATGGAATTTAGAGAAAGCCCATGTATTCTCAAAAAAGCCTGATAATTCTCCATTAATATATGGTCAATAGCATCGATTGGGATGTTTTCTTCACAGCGAAAACGCTTGAAACTGTTCAATGCAGCATTGTAATTATTTGCAGTGCCTATTTGGTTCAGTTGTCTAAATCGGTATATCACACTCTGCATATAGTCAAAAAGTGTTTTTTGTTTACATAATTCTTTAAACTCAGCAACGATATCATTGGAAGAATACTCACAATATCTGCTGTTGTATTCATTTATTATTTTGTGCAAGCGGGACAAATCCCAACGTATGGATTGATGTATTATACGTAATTTCTCACTATCGGAAAAAACCACCATAGATATTTTCTTGTCCCATTCATATTCGTATATTTTATAATCAGTAGTTATTTGTCGCACAACACGATGGTGAGTTACAAGGTAGATAATACTGCCCTGACGGTCTGCGACTGCTGAAGGGCGAAACTTTACTTTTACTGTTGTCATACATTGTGATTTTTATATTTTTTCAATCACAATTATACGAATGAAAAACGAAAATAAAGATATCATCACCATTACAATCAACTCAAATCAGTGATTAGGCATAATATCAAATTATTGTTTTCATATCACACTTTGGTTTTTTCTTAAATATTTTCAATATTTTATACGGAAAATGAAATA
>JAJPYV010000213.1:0-1558 GCA_021204735.1 Prevotella sp. | reverse complement strand
AACTTCGCAGCACAAAACATAGAAATGATTTTTCAAAAAGAGATAACATTAACGGCAAAATCACGTGGTTTTCATTTAATCACGGGCGAGATAGTACGCCAATTGCCATCTTTGCCAAAGGTGGGACTGTTGAATCTGTTAGTGAAACATACAAGTTGCGGACTATGCATAAACGAAAATGCCGACCCTGATGTGCGCCATGACATGGAGCAGATTTTCAACCGATTGGTAAAGGAAAATGAGCCATACTATTACCATACGTTAGAAGGTAACGACGACATGCCGAGCCATGCTAAATCGGTATTGTCAGGCGTAAGTTTGACAATACCGATTACTAACGGTCGGCTCAATCTCGGCACATGGCAAGGTATATACCTCTGTGAGTACCGCGATTATGGCGGTTCCCGCAAAATTGTTATAACGATAATCGGGGAATAAAAACAGATAATATTATTCTCCTGACAAAAACTCTAAAGCAATGTACGCAAGCGAAAATGCATTTTTAATTTTTAATTTTTAATTCTTAATTTGAAGAATCTCCGATTTTTCCTCCTTCGGCACGGTGAGACATTTGGCAATGTCAACCATATAATGCAAGGTCAGACGCAGGGCGAACTTACAGAAAATGGAATTCTGCAAGCCAAAGAAACTGCTTTGAAATTAAAAGATACTCATATCGACATATTCCTCTCGAGCGACTTAAAACGAGCAATAGATACATGCAAGATAATTGCCGCGCCACACTGCGGCAAGGTAATCACTACCCCATTATTGCGTGAACGTGACTGGGGCAGTTTCACGGGGCGTTACATCCCTGACTTGAAAGATGAGCCATGGCCAGATGACATTGAAAGTCTTGATACCCTACTCGACCGAGCGGCCCAATTCATCCAATACGTAAAAAAAGAGTTTCATAGAAAGACTGTCATTGCCGTTGGGCACGGCATAATCAACAAAGCGATACAGGCTGTACTCCTCAACAAAACAATGAGCGACATCACACGTATGGAAAACGCAGAAATCAGGGAATACCAACTGTAAAAATAACCTTAGTAGTTGCCATCCAAAAGAGTCTTCATACTTGACAGGAAACGCTCCGGGCGTCCTTCTTCGACATCGCATACGAAATCATCAAGGAAATCGCTGGCTTTTTTGTCTTTGTTCCTGATATAAAACGGCAAGAGGAAATTAGTAAATCCCTGCTCGACCTCAAGATTCGGAAAACCGAGATGATATTTATCAAATCTCTTGTCATATCCAGTTATCGTCAAATAACCGCATTGGTATAGCAACGGAATGGGTGATTCATTAAGCGACTCAACCTGTCCAAGTTCTTCTTCCGTAATTGTCTCATTCTGCAGGTCATTTAGGTTATAATCGTTGTTCTTTAACATCTTAACAAGGAATGTCGGTGTGCCTGTCCGATACCAGTATTTACTGATTTTTTTGCTTTCCAACGTGTTAAGCAGACTGAATGGGTTGTACATCCCTGGGGAATTGGGAGCGAAATGATAGCCGTCGTACAACTTTTTCAGTTCTGCGTATGCCTCATCGGTCG
>JAJPYV010000351.1 GCA_021204735.1 Prevotella sp. | reverse complement strand
TTATCAAGGAAATTAGAGAAAAATGCTCCTGACGTCGCAAAAGAATAAGAAATAAGAATTCGCTATTGCTTGGGTTTGTGGCGAACGTTGGTTGTTAATTGCTTGAATTGCTTGCTTGAGATTTTGATTGTATGATATATTTCCTCACTTTTATGGGAAAATGATAACTGCTTTTCTATTATATCAACTCTGGAAGTCATTATCATTAATAGGGATAAACACCCAATCAGTTGTTAAATATTGCTTTTTATTGTGTTTGTCGCATTTTATTTACTAATTTTGTCGTGTATCAAGAATGTGGATAGCAGTGAAAAACTATGTCAGTATGTCTGGGGAACTGTATATCCTGATTGGTATTATGCATAGGAACAGTCAATATGTTGTAACTTTTAGATTTCCTTAAGTCCTAAATACTAAAATTATGATAGAGGATATGGCAAAATATTCGCCAAACATAGACAATGTACAGTCGTTGATAAAAGACTTGCGCCAAATTATTGAACAAGCGCGTGGGCAGGTTGCTGCAACAGCAAACTATGAACTTACAATGATGTATTGGCATATAGGCAAGAGAATCAATAGCGATATTCTCGATAATGAACGTGCTGAATACGGACAGGAAATTGTCGCGACAGTGTCGCGACAATTACAAGAAGAGTATGGAAGCAAAGGCTTTGATGAAAAGAATCTTCGAAGGATGGTGAAATTTGCAAGTCAATTTCCAGATGAAAGAAGATGGTGTGCCATATCCATAATGACACACCATCTTAACCCATAACTTTTACCTCTGCGTAGTGGATTTAGAGGTTACTGAGGATTTCATCGTTGGCATCATCAACTTTGCTGCTGCTGATGGAGGCGAGGTAGATCTCGGTGGTGGTCTCAGAGTCGTGCCCCATGCCAATGCTGATGATACTTGTGGGGATGTTGCTGTCGTGGGCAATGCTTGCCCATGAATGACGGGCGACGTACATGGTGAGAGGGGTGTCAATCTGAATTATTCTTGCCAACTCTTTCAGCAGTCTGTTTACTAACTGCATTTTGTTGCGGTACTGTTTCCGCTCGGTGCCGTCTTTCTTGACAATAATCGGAAAGAGATAGGGTAATCTGCCTCTGTTGTACTTATGCACGATTTTATCCATCTCGTCTCTCCACTTGATGGTGAGTTGCTGACCTGTTTTCCTACGGTTGTAAGTGAGATAGCCGTTGTTCACGTCGTTTCTGCGAAGGTAGGCGATATCGATGAACGACATACCACGGGTATAGAAGGAGAACATGAACATGTCTCTGGCGAAGTCGAGTATCTTGCAATAGGAGAGGTCTAAATTCTTCAACTGTTTGATTTCTTCCAAAGTGATTGCACGCTTTGTGGTTTTGTCAACACCGGTGTAGACTTTATTGAAGATATCAGCGTTTACCGCATAACCGTCGACTACTGCCTTGTGAAAAATACTGCGGAGGGTGCGGATGTAGAATGAGGTGGTGTTGCGGCAGAGATTCTTGTTGCGCAAATAGGTTTCGTAAAATTCGATGATGTCGGAATCGAGCATATCGAAAAACATGTCGCTGTAGTTGCGGAATTTCTTGAAACTGTTAGCACAAGATTCATAGCACTCTGCCGTGCGGCTCTTTCCGAGTTTTTTGAGGCGAAAAACCTGCATGTCGAAATACTCGAACATGGTTACCTTGTTTACGAGGGCTGCTTTGTATCGGAGCAAGATGTCCCTCATTTTGAATGGCTCGTCACGTTCTTCGAGAGAACCGATGATTTCATACAGAAGGTCTTGTTCCCATTGAAGTTTTTCCTTTATTACCGACAATTTTTTCTTGCGCTTCTCCTCAACATCTTGAGGAAAAATGATGCACTTTTTCTTTTTGTCCCATTCACTTGAATAGATGTTGTGACGGGTCTTTACTTGTCTTACTTCCCTCTTGTGGGTTACTTGAAAGTAAACGGCTCCGAACTCGGCGAAACCGTATACGTTAAATCTTAATTTTACTGAGCTCATGGTTTTTAAATTGCAATTAGAAATTGCAATTTACGATATAATGCTCACTGCGTTCGCAAAATAAGAAATAAGAAATAAGAGATAAGAGTTAAAAATTAGTATTTTGCTTGTGATTCTCACATGGGGAGATAGGGGTCGGGATCGACGGTGCAGGCGGTGAAACCCATGGAGAGGGACTTCTGCTTGTCGAAGGCGAAATAAATGGCACGGGCGGTGGTGCAGATTTCGCCTTTGGCGTTCTCGATAGAAACGTCTATGGTTACAATGTTCCTGCGCTGCTCTACAATGTGGGCTCGGATGGTTATCTGTGTCTCGGTGGTCATTACGGGCTTCTTGTACTTTACTTCTATGCTGGTGGTTACTCCGCAGGTCTGCAACTTTCGGAATAATACCCAGGCGGCGGTCTCATCCATCAGGGTGCATAAAATGCCACCGTGCATGGTGTTTATCCAACCTTGATAATGGGCTTCGGGCTTCCAAAAACATACGATGTCTTCCCCGTCCTCAAAAAATTCCATGTGGACTCCGATAGGGTTGTTGGGACAACAACCAAAACATTGATAGCCTTCTTTGGAAGACCAAGGATTGTTTAATTTTCTCACTTCGTTCGCAAATTAAAAGTTAAAAGTTAAAAGTTAAAAATTCACTCTTGCTTGCGAGTTTGCTTGGTTCCTTGCTTGGGTTGCCTTTGCAATTATCAGAAGGTGAAACGGACCATGAAACGGATGCCGTTTTTCTTCGCTGTCGGAAGGTCGAGGTAGTTGAGACGACGCACGTACTGAATGTGTATTAACTTGAAGATGTTGTGGATTCCGGCAATTAACTCGACGTATGGCTTGTGCGGATCCATGATGTATGAGCCTTCGGGGAATGGCATGAGCAGGTTGTCTCCAGCATTCTGCTGGAGGGTAGGGTTGTTCTTGTCGGTGAGGGTGCCCCAGAGACATTTTACTTCGAGCCACTCACGCCACTTCAGTTTTTTGAGCAGAGGAATACGATTGAACAGTTTGCCGTTCAAGTCCCACGATACGTCAAGACTGGCATAGCGGTCGTTGAGGAACTCCATATTGTTGATCATGTTGAATGACTCTTCGGTGATAATGTAAGAGAGGTTGGCTGCCGGCATGATGAGTAGAGGGTAGGGAACTTTGTTCCACTGTGCACCGCCTTTGAGAGTGATGTCTGTTTTACCCCAACTCTTGAGCCAGAAACGTTTGTAAATGCTTACTTCCGTGAAATTATAGTTGTAATCGCCGCCGAGCAAGCCTTTTATTCCCATAGTGTGTTCAACGATGAACACAGGCGCATCGAGATTGATTGGCAGGCGTCGCTGTTTGGTGTTGATGAACGTCTCGCCAGGTGCATAGCGGAACTGCAGGTGCAGTTCGGTGGTACGGAAGCTGCCGTGAGACATTTTCCACAAACCCTCATCATCAATGGCTGAGAGAGGCTTGAAATACAGTTCTCCGCAACCTGTATTCTTTTCTGTCTTGATGTAGGCTGTTGTCTTGAAGCCCCATTCCTCCTCACGCTCGAAAGTGATTTTCTGCAAGTTGTAGAACATCATTTTCTCGACTTTCGACCATTTGAAAGCCGTGAAGACATTATCCTTGTCGGTGTGGACGAATTTGTCAGAAGGAGAACAGACATCGTAGGATGAGGTGAAAGAGAGGGTGCGCTTAGGGAACTCCCTCGCAAGATATTCTTTCTTGTTGAACGAATAAGTGATGTCGCCCATGTAATAATTCTTATTGCTGCGCCAGCCACGTGCATAGTAGCCCGAAGCGAACCAATGATTGTTCATATTAGCCGTGGTATTGGCACTGACACGGGTGCGGAAGCCATCGATATAGTTTGTCGTGAAAATAGTGTTGATAGGACCGAAGTCAAGTTTGCTCGGAGTCTTGCTGCTGCCCGTTTCGACAAAGTTTTCTATGAGGGCTTTTAGACCAATCATGATATACTTGAAGCCCTTAATCTGCATGACATTATTGATGAAATTGTCCATGGAACTCTCGCTCTTGGTGAGTTGCACAAGACGGTACTGGTCCCAAAAATTATCATCCCGCATTCGGGAATCCGCCTCATAGAGCGTCGCCGCCTTATTCTTGAAAAGTTTGTCGGGCAGAGGGTCAAAGGCATAATCCGACAGGCGAGTTGTCCTGATTACAATCACCTTAGAGATGAATTTCGCTATGAGCATTTCTACGTACATATCATCGATGGTGAGCACCCACTCGCCATTGGGCAGTTTGGTGTATTCCTGGATTACGTTCAAGTTTTCGACAAAGTTCACATCACTTTTTTTCGGCAGGGTAAGGGTACATCTCTTGACATGCAATGTAGAGTCTGCCAAGATCCATATCTCACCCCTGAAACCAAAGTCCTGCTGGTTGTTGGGGAGGAACTGGAGATGGTAACACAGTTCGCGGTCCACATATACTGTATCGACGATGTAATAGCGATAGAACGCCACAGCATCCTTGCCAATAGGACTGGTGAAAGGATATTGAAGAAGACGGATCTGGTCGTCGTAGAGGTTGACATCGGTGAACACATCCTTCGCAATGGTGTTGATCATGTCGCCCGTCTCTATGAGATCGTTGATACCAGTAGAGTTCTGTCCCGTAACGATAGTCTTCTCGCTCTTAGGTTTTTTGCGGTATATATTTTTCGTAACCGTCTCATCGACAGAGAACGGCAGGATGAGTTTGTTGTTGTAGGGGCATTCCTCAATCTGGTTGAGCCACCATTTCTTTTTCTTCAGTTTCTCGCTCTCTAATTCAACTGGGTTGATGTCATTGAGGGCGAGGGTAATTTTCTGGTACTTATTGTACTGGTAGTAATCGTGATTAGACAAATCAGTAACCTTTTTCGCCGCCACAACCCGCTTCATCAGTTCCACGGCAGGGTTATCCTTACGACTGTATTTGTTGCGCTTGCCCTTGATGGTTACGTTCTGAAGAGCCTTGGTATCAGGTTTGAGGGTGATGCGCATGGTGGAAGGCGTATTGGTGTCGATAAGTACCTGCAACGTCTTGTAGCCCACAGCACTGAATGTGAGGTAAGAGCCGTTGCGCCTCACGATGGAGAAAACACCCATCCCATTGCCAGACATAGAGATGTTGGCCTTTTTGTATTGAACGCTTGGATAAGGAATGCTGTCCCCCGTTTCCTCGTCGATGACAACACCCGAAATCTTCTGTTGGGCATTAATCAGAAGGGAAAACATCAGAAAGAACAGTATAAATAGTTTCTTCATATAAATCACTATTAATTAAGCAATTGAGCAATGTCGGTGATTACCCTATCGGGGATTGTCTCATCATATTGCTCGTCGGTCCAGCCCTCGCCTTTGAACCAGATGGCATGGCAGCCAGCCTTTTGGGCAGGGATGATATCCTTATAAAAACTGTCGCCAACCACAACCACCTCCTCTGGTTTGAGGTTAAGAGCCTTGACACCGAGAGAGAAGATACGAGGGTCGGGTTTGCGGATGCCCACAACAGCCGACTCGATGATTCTATGGAAGAAAGGGTCGAGGCCAAACTCCTTAAGAACCATGCCGATGTTGCCGTAGAAATTGCTCACCAATACCATAGGATAACGAAGATTGAGCACTTTTATTACATTACGACTTTGTAGAGTAACATCTTGTACCCTTTTATAAACAGTATTTAAGATGTCGTTATGCAACTTAACAAATTTACTCTCTTGAACATTCCAATAATTGGAAGTCATGAGATACTCCATCTCTATACGCAGTTTCGTGTCGAGAGTTTTGTGGAAAGTAAAGTCTGGTTTTATGATTGGATTAGCCCCCAACATACGCTCAGCATGCACGTATGCCTCACGAAACTGAGACTCGGTGATAGGAATGCGGTGCGCCTGATAAGCGTGCCACAGAACCTTACCCCAGTGGCAGCCTGCTGTGTCGAGAGTTCCGCCGTAATCAAAAATATATCCTTTTACCATTTTCTTTTAATTATCCTTATCTATTGAAGCTGTAATCCTCTTGCATAATTTCTCGTGGCGTACGTGCATGTACACGTAGATTATGTTGAGTACCGTGAGTTCGATGAGGAGGTAGACCCACGGGCAATTGAGCAGACAAGTAACGTAGATGCAGATAGCACGGACGTTGAATGTCAGGATGTTGGTATATTTCATGAGAGGGCGGCTCTCGTTCAAGAACTTGTCTTTAAGGTCTTGTGGGTAGAGAGACACATCCCCATATTGATTTTTCAGTGTAAGCATCATTTTCTGGAAGGCAGGTGTGCGTTTCTCCTGACTTTTACAGTAGTTGGAATAGTTGAAATAGAACACTTTCTGTATGAATGCCCCTTTCTTAGGAAGTGACTTGAAGATTTGCCATTGCGACTTGTAGGTATCTAATTCGCTGCCCTCCTTGCCTTTGAGGAAATAAAGATGGATTTGGCGGTAGTAGTCGGCAAGTGAACTTTGCGGTGAGTGGCAGAGGAAGCCGGAGATTATGACTATGAGCCAGATGCCGATGCCCCAATGAATGGAGGTGCCAGGAACGAACTCGCCCATCATACGGAAAGCAAGACCGACATAGATGGCAAAGAACCATAAATCGCCAGCAAAACCGTCGAGCATGCGCCCGATGAGGGTTTTTTGATTGGCTATGCGTGCCAACTGACCATCAGCAGAGTCGCAAAAGTTTGCGAACACGAGGAGAACTATTCCGATGATGTTGTGGAGCAGGTCGGTGTAGGAGAACATCCAACCAGATGCGACACCCAAAAATATGGAAATTATAGTGATAGTATTGGGGTGTATGCCAAGACGCTTGCAAAACAGCGCCATGACAAGTCCGATTGGACGGGTGAAATGAACGTCCAACCACTCCTCAGTGTCCTGAGACTTGAATGACGATTTTAGAATTTCGTTGAAACTCATTCTAAAAGAATTAAGAATTAAGAATTAAAAATTAAAAATGCATTCTTGCCAGGCTCCTCGCTTGCGAGATTGCTTGCGCTGTTCGCTTGCGATTCTTTTATTTTCATTTTTCTCTTGTTAATTTTGCTTCTAATCTTTTCTTGCTGATTTTGTTATCATTCATTTTATTCGGTGTTTTTGGATTAGTGAGAGGATAGCGTGGGCGGCGGAGGAGCGGCAGCGAGAGAAGCTGGGCCAGTCGTTGAAGTCGATGATGGCGTAGGTGCCGTCTTGCCGTACGATGCAGTCGCCCCCATAGATGTACAGTCCTGTGAGTTCTGCGAGTTTCTCGGCATCTCTGTTCAGGTCAGCTGTTGAGAAGGCATAGTGATGAGATTTGCCGTTATGAATTTCGTTGCCGAATTTAGTTTCACCGTCGTCGCAGGGGTAGAATGTCTTGAAAAAATCTGTACCCCGCACGCCATAGAATTTCACACAGTCGCCTTTGACATGAGCCGTTACGAGAACATCAGAGATTCCGCGCACGTGAAACTCATGTAATTTCAGAGTTTTGTCGGTGTCGTTAGCGGTAAAAACCACGTCGTTTGGCTGTTGAGCAGCCTGGTCACCTCGTTTCAGCCAATAGCCGTCATTTCCGTTGATGGGTGCGGCAGGTATATTGTTTGCACGCATCACCTTATCTATATAAGAGCGAGCGCACGACTGGATGCTATGAGGAGAGTTGAGCACTGTGATGCCCCGAGATTCCTTTTCTTTCAATATGTCGAGAGTGCGTTGCAACCTTCCCATAGAGAGAATTAACTTGGATTCCTCATTACCAGTAAGTTTTTCCTCGTTTATGAAATTTACCGTTGAGCCATTTTGTGTCAGTAGGTTGCCCACCTCGTCCATAATCGCCTTATCTTTCTCAACGGAGTTGGGAGAGAAGCGAGGGGCACGGTATATGGCAAGAACCTTAGTCATTGGCTGTGAGGAACTGTTCTGCTTTTTGGATATCCGAAGAATGGTCGATGTCGAGCACCATATTGAATTTCCATGCCTTTAGGCGGCAGCCATCGGAAATCAAGGCACGCTGGAAATTACGCATGCGGCTCTCACCCCGTTGGATGCAACGAGTGAGCACACTGATTGACTTAGGAGTCAGTCCGTAGATTCCAGCAGAGATGTATTTGCAATTGTTGTTCTGGTCGAGGAAGCCAGTGATGTTCATGTTCTCGTCGGTAGCAACATAGAGAGGTTTCTCGTCGTCGATAAAATCAGTAACGCCCATCATGCCATCAAGTTTACCGTTGGTGATGGATTCCCTGAATGACTGGATGTATTGTGCGAAATCATCCTCACGGAATACAGTGTCAACTGTGGTGAGGCAGAAAGGACTGTCGTTGAGCCATTTGCTGAGTTCGAAGAAGCTGTGCATCGAACTGTGTGTAGTCTTTACGGTGAACCGTAGAGGCACGTGTTTGCCGTACAGTCCATCTTTCTGGATTGCAGTGAGATGATTTTGTACCAGAGAAGTGATATTGTTGCAGATAACAACAATTTCATCAGCCCCATTGTCCATAAACACACGAATAAGTCGGTCGATGAGATGCTCGTTGTTCACGGTAACCAGAGGTTTCGGTACGTTTATGCCTTCGTTTATTAGCCGTGAGCCCTCGCCTGCGGCAATAATAGCATATTTCATAAGCATATAAATTGGACTGCAAAGGTAGTG
>JAJPYV010000408.1:30431-33297 GCA_021204735.1 Prevotella sp. | reverse complement strand
ATTCCCAGATGAAACCACCCAACATACGAGGATGACTGTAAATCTCATCCCAATATTCCTTGAAATTACCGAGGGCGTTACCCATAGCATGGGCATACTCACTCGTAAGCACAGGACGATTATCGTTAGTTTTTTGAGCTATACCAAGCAATCTTTCCCAACGGGCATTCTCAGGACGCTCCATATTATTGTCAGCTACACCAGGGTTGAGATAATCGTCCATGACACGGGGATAAAACCTACTAATCACGTCAACTGACAGAGGGTCTTTGTTGTCATCACCCTGCGCACCCTCGTAATGCACAAATCTCGTCGGGTCGTACTCATGAATCCACGCACTTGTAGAGGCAAAATTAGCACCCCAACCGGATTCATTGCCGAGTGACCAGAACACTACACAAGGATGATTTCTATCGCGTATCACCACACGTTGTGTCCTATCCAAAAATGCTGCCACCCAAGTAGGATCGCTTGCAAGTTGTCCACGTAGACCATGCTCTTCAATGTCTGCCTCATCCATTACGTAAATACCATACTCATCACACAACTCATACCAACGAGGATTGTTGGGATAATGACAGGTGCGCACGGCATTTATATTACACTGTTTCAACAGTTTTATCTCCTTCAACATACGTTCCTCAGTCATCACTTTACCATTGAGTGGATCCATCTCATGGCGGTTGACACCACGGAAACGCACCTGCTTGCCGTTGACGAGAAACATACCATCTTTGATTTCCAATTTTCTGAATCCTACCTTTGTTTCAGCACGCTCCACTACATTGCCCATTGAATCCACCAAAGATAGTTTCAAGGTATAAAGATACGGTGTCTCTGCCGTCCATTTATTTGGTGACTTAATATCTGCTTTCAACCACCCCCAAGCAGGATAACCACGCTGCGGATTACGGGCGTTCATAATCTTCGCCTTATGGTCGATATTAAGGATAGGCACGACATCCTGCCAAAGGGCAGTATCGAGTACAGCATTATCATCAGCATCGAACAACTGTGCCTCAATCTTAAATCCCTCACCATGCTGCTTTCCAATAACACTCAGTTTTGGGTCAATAATCAACGTGGCATTGTCATAATTATCATCTAATTCCGTTCTCACCCCAAAGTCTGCAATGCGAATATCTGGCGTGGAATAGAGATAAACGCTCCTATGGATACCTGCAATACGCCACATATCCTGGTCCTCAAGATACGTTCCGTCGGAATATTTCAACACCTTCAAAGAGATTTGATTCTCACCACTATGAAGATACGGCGTCAGACGGAACTCTGCCGGTTCCATAGCGCCTTGAGAATAACCGACTTCCTTGCCATTAACATAGATGTAGAACGCACTGGAAACAGAACCGAAGTATATATATACCTCCTTACCGTCCCAATCTGAAGGTAATGTGAATGTGCGGCGGTAGCAGCCTGTAGGATTTCTTTCGATGTATGTGGTGTAAGTACTTCTCGGTTCATCCATAACAAATGGCGGATTGATTTTGAAAGTATAACCCGAACTGCTGTAAATAGGTGTTCCGTAACCGTTAACCTCCCAATCTCCAGGCACGTCAAAGGTCGTCCACCCACTATCATCGAAGTCAGTTTTATAAAAATCATCAGGTTGTTCATTAGGTGTATTTGTCCAGTTGAATTTCCATTTGCCATCAAGCGACAGCGTCATGTCGCCAATGGTATTGAGATATGGAACAAAAGAAGCCCTCGCAGGTTCACGGTTTTTTGACAATACATACTGATTTTCCCAATCATGTCCTTGTGCCGTTGCAAAAACGGAGCAAATTATAAATATGGTTGTAAGCAATATCTTTTTCATCGTTCCAGATGTTTTCTAATTTCTGTCATTCTATGGTTAACTGGTCGAACAGCATCTTGTCGATACCCTCACCAGTGAGCGTTACCACATAGTTGCCTGCATTAGTCTGCGTACCAGTTGTTATACTTGTATTACGCCTTTTGGTAATTTTCTCAGGTGTCTTTACGAAAGTGATATCATCTTCCTTGTAGACAACACCGTTAGCATCAGTGATTGTAACGTGGAACACCCTTTCTTTCTCTGGGTTGTAGTAACGGAAACGTAGAGCATAGACCTTAGCCACACCGACATTGTATTTCCATGTCATTACACCCTTTGAGAGCGTGCCATCAACCGTGATTGAATTGTCGCTACGTGGAGGCAACAAACTGTCTGGCGTATGCGTGAGGATATCCGTGTCGAAAGATTTCCACATATCCTTATTTTCCGAAGCCACATTTTTTGAATAATCAGGCATATCATCCAACTCGCCACTCTTGTTCTCCGTGGCAATCGCAATCGCGGAGATTATAGCCTGACCAGCATTCACTTTCGGGAAATCTATTTTTAACTTATCACCTGAATTATGCACGTTCACCACACGCTTATACGGTTTTCCGTATCTTGCCTGAGCCCAAACGTCAAGATTTTTAATATAGACACTATCATTTACAGCCACGTCAAAGAGACGCAAGCCCTCATAGTCGGTTGTCTCACTCTCACCAATGCCATACCACGGTTCAATGAAATAAAGTTCCACACGATAGTCACCTGGTTTTGCTGGGAATGAGAAAGAAAGTGCATGCCTACCAAAACGGGATGTGCGGAAAAGAGGAGACGCAAGTAGATAATTGTTACTTGTTTGGGATGTCTGGTAAGGACTCACCTCATCAGGGAATTTATCACCCCAAGATGTTGACCAATTAGTATTATCCTGCAACCATATATTTCCGAAAGTATCCGTGTACTCATCACCGCCACAATTAAGGTTATAAAGATATGTATAACCATTTTCTGGTTTCAATATACTCTCATCCCAATCCTTATAAG
>JAJPYV010000408.1:0-30331 GCA_021204735.1 Prevotella sp. | reverse complement strand
ATACCTTTGTAATTGAACGGTCCCACCTTGTCAATACATCTCAAAGCCTCGTCTGGCTGACTGCGCCCTGGATTGTCATGGCTCTGCAATGGCCATAGGAACTGGCCACAAACACTATCCTTAACACTTTCAGCGAGTTGCATCTTGCGTTCAAGGATATCACACTGCTTCTCTTCAGTATAATTCTCACCTGTATGATTGCCAAATGTGCGCCAAGCACCATACTCACCGTTAAGCAACTGATCAGACTGTTTCAGTTCATTACCATAATTCTCTATGTTTCCGCCATACGTACCACTCCAATTCTGTACCACATTCCAATCAGACCCCTCTCCTCCGTTACATGTCGTGATTAGTCTCATCGTTCCACACGTAGGGTCAAGTTGTCTGATAATATCGGAACACTCTTTGGCAAAGTCAGCGGGGAGTGTACTCTCATTCTGCAAGCCCCAAAGCATTATAGAAGGCGAGTTGCGACGCTCTTTTACCCACTGCACAAGATGACGCTTGAAACTCTCACGGAATTGAGGTGTGTCGTACCAAATATGAGCAGAGAATTGTGGCCACCAAAGTATTCCATCTTTGTCAATCAATTCCTTGTAATGTAAGTTGTGCGGCTGGTGAGCATCCCTGAAAGCATTGAAACCAGCATTTTTGACCTCCTTAATACGGGCATCAATCTGTTTGTCAGAAAACGCATGGCTCTGTCCTAACAAATGTTCATACTCGCATACACCGTTGATATATACAGGTTTGCCGTTGAGCAAAAAACGGTTGTCACCATCATTCCTGCTTAACGGAAAACTCAAAGTCCTTATGCCAAAAGGCGTGAGAAGATCATCCGTCGCTTTACCGTCACGCTTTATAATACTGCTCAACTGGTAAAGATACGGATCTTCAGTATTCCACAGATGAGGGTCATCAACTGGCGCAGACTGTTGTATTGTCTTTGTCTCGCCAGCCTCCAAAATCACATCCTCAGACAACCGGAACACCTGCTTGCCAGTAGCATCACTGAACTTACTCGTAAAATTTATTTCAGCACGGTCGTTACCATAGTTGTGAATTTCCGTCTCAATGAACACACTGTCAGTTGCCAAATTGTTCCAAATATGCACACCAAACGGTTCTATTCTCACCTTGTCAGTAACCTCAAGAACTACAGGGCGGAAAATGCCAAATGGTTGAGAACCCTCGCTGAAACCATACTCAGAACTACAACCACCACAAACCCATGGCATGTCGGTAATTCCACTTGGATGAGACACCCTTACCTCCAAATTATTTTCTTTTCCTTTGAGGATTGCTTCAGTAACATCAATAGTCTCAGTTGTGCGCCCGATATCGTGTTTTCCTAAATTCTTACCGTTCAAAATTATTTCAGCATACGTACCCACACCCTCAAATCGCAGGAAATACTGTTTGCTATCTAAGTCAGGAGCAGTGAAAGACTTACTGAATACTGCTTCGCCATGCAGATTGCCATGCTCCTTCTGGACAGCACCATAATAATCATCAAGGTTGAGAGGTATATCCTTAGTGAACGACTTCCCATCAAATTCAATCGTCCAGTTGTCATTGAGCGACTTAGAATACCGCTTACCCGTAGGACTTGGTTCAGGAAAAGTCACCTCACTAAGTCCCATCGGCTTACTCGTTGCAACAGCGATACCTCTTTGGCCTGCATTATTCACAGCACAATAGAAATGATAAACCACATCATTGTACTTAACCACATAACTCTTATGAGCGAACATCTCATCATACGGTTTTGAAGGTATAATAAGATCTTCACCTTCCCAATCGTACCAATTAATCATGTCGTAACTTGCCGCAAAGGTGTTGTAAGCGTAATAATCCCTCGTGGGATTGAAAGCTGAAAAATAAAACATTACATACAAATCGCCCATCTTCACAATCTGCGCATCACCTGTTATAGTACCATCGCTGTCGTGAGCGAAAATCGGGTTGTTCTCATACCTCTTCCATTTCTTCATATCATTGGAAAAAGCTACACCAATTCTCTCACCCTTCGGATGAGTATCATCCTTTCCACCTGCGTTGTAATACATCATAAAACGGTAGCCGAAAATACTCTTGTCAACCTCATAAACAGTACTCTTGTATTGAGTCATCTGTTCCCACCACTGAGCTTTCTTTTCGTTGTAAGTAAGTATTGGTTTACTGTATGTAGTCCATTGATGAGCTGTTGTCACATCATCACTTGTAGAAGCCAACCCGATACTCAACGGAGCATTCACAGCTTCATAACCAGAACCAGGTCCGCCGATATATGTCATCCAATAATTACCATTGAATTTATGAATGTTGTAACTGCCTCCCCACTCATAATCAATGAGAGCGGGGAAACCGCCACGCTGGTTAAGGTCCCAACAATCATCACCGTAAGCAAGAATCCTACCTAATGTTTCCCAATGAAGCAGGTCATCACTTTTTGCAAGCCATGTCTCGTATCCCCTACCGTCAGTACCACCAGAACCGTTATAACATACGTATGTCATGTACCAAGAATCATCCACACGGAACACCGTAGGACAGTCGAACTTACGTTTATTGGTTTCAGGAGCAACTACCAAGCCATATTTATAAGGTGTCCTCACCTGTTCGTAAACCTTAGCCATTACATCCTGACTGACCACATTATCGGTGACAGACACAGAACTTTTATTGTTCTTAGCCTGAACATTTAAGCCTGCAACAAGCAGAAATATGAATACGAAAAATCTTGTCATCATTGTAAGAGTTATTTCATGAAGAGCCAATCCACCTCGTTGTTTCCACCGTTCAGTTTGGCATCCCTTGTTTTAAGTTCAGTTTCCGTAAATCCCGCAACCATGATTATCCCCTTTGGAAGATTGATAATATGATGTCCAGGATTAAGATGATATGCATGGATATTCACCATCGGCATGTTAGACATACTAATTGCATTAGAGATAAGAGCCTCCGCCTGACCATACTCATTACCAGTAGCATCCGTCTCAAGTCGTGGAGGACTGGCAAACTTGTCTTGATCATCAATAAAGAAGCCTACAAGCATTTGGACAGGAGCCTCACATTCAAACTCAACCTTACCACCATTAATTCGAGTAGTATCACGATTCATGACGAGAGCCGTAAGACCTTCGAGTTCCGCAGCCAATGAATCAACCGCCTCGTCACGTCCCTCAAACAGGTGCGCACCTTTCTCCAACGTTATTGTCTGGTAATCACTTATCAGCGTTATATTTGCATTCTCCGCTTTTGGATTAAGTTCTTGCTGTTCGCTGGCATCATCGGGAGATATCATACTATGTATATGAGTCTTCAGATTATCCAACTCCTCTTGATAGACAGGAACCATTTCCTCCCAAGTCTTGAACTTCCCATTGTCACCACCAACAGGTATACGTCGCAAGGAAGTCTGCATACTGTTGGCATAAAGATAAGTATCTTTCGTATCATCAACAAGTTGGGCATAATAGGAATCACTCTTTTCGAGAAACGGAACAGCTTTTTTGAGATATTCCACATCCTTGCTCCACTTAAAGTTAAGCACCTGTTGTGCGGCAAGAACTTTATATTTGAAAGAATAAGCGAAATCCCTATAACACTGCATGTCGTTGGCGAGACGGGTAAATTCTTCTTTATTTTTTGTTACTTTGGCATCCAACCCACTAACAGCAGCTACAGCCTTATCACCATGCTCAACACATTGATCAACGATATCAAGCGGCAACTCACCCTCGTGTGGCTCACCATTCCATTCTTTCTCCACATATTCAATCAACTTCTCGCCGGCAGGTCCGCAACTTGCATAAAACTCAGGGTAAACGGTATATTTATAAGGATTAACCAATTGACTAATCTTCATGCCAAGAAGCAAAGTCTGACGGTTACCCTCTGTGATACCAAACCTGCGGATAAGTTTTGGAGCAATCTCACCACTCTCATTATAAGCATCAAGTATTTTCTTAGCACTTATAGTATCCGTTCCGAAATAGTCGGCAATCACTTTCACCCAATAATCACAGTCATCACCCCTGTTGCAATTCCAAGCATATCTTCCCCATGCAGAATACCACATCCAATCACGGTCAATCTGCCGTAACCTCTCACCATTATCCAACTTATCAGCAGCGTAAGGCCAATCCCAATAGCTTGCCTGTGGATATAGATGAAGACCATTGGCACCATGAACACGGTGCATGGCCTGAACAACTTTCTCAACAAAAGCAGGAGAACCCCACCGCCAGGGTTCGAGGTTAGCAAGTATATGAACATTACTTATATGAATAGGGGCAACACTACTTAATTGCCGTTGTGTCTCACCCCACGGACCGCCAGGCTCGTAAGTTGTAAGCGACTCACCTGTGTATTTCGTCATAGTATATATATTTTTATACAATGGCAAGGCCTTACTTAAAACCAAAGGACCGTCGGTATCGTGAGAACGGAGGATGATAGGCGGCTCATCAGTTCTCCCTGACGCTTTCAGACCGTCCTTGATACCAGGTATGATAGTTTCCGTCATCCACTCCACATCATCTTCAATAGTAGCCATAGCCTCACCAAGACATACAAGGAAACCTACATTAGGATACTTTTGTATAAATGCCGCGATACTTTTCCTTGTATAATCACTTATAAGAGGCGTTATAGGGCGGTTTCTATCCTGCGTCGCTATACCATAATGGTCAGCAAAAGGTTTTGATACAATAATATTATAGAACATCTGTATCACTCGAATGCCTCGTTTGGCAGCCTCTGTGGTGAGGAAAGTAAACATTTCCTGATTCTTTTCCATAGTAGCATCATCAACCTCTGGGGCAAAAGGATAATCGTCGAGTTTTACGAGAGAGGCAAAAGGATGACCGTTCCAGAGATACAGAGCATTCATATTATCAGACGCAAGCATATCAAGATACTCAATCCACAGCTCCTTATCATAAAACCATGGGAAATTCTCATGTGTGTAAGGATATTCGTAAACCTTATGACCAGGCAGGTATTCAGTTTTCTGCAACCCGACACATGCGCCCCTAAGTTTCATTTCCGGTGCATCCGTAATTGTAGTAAGATTATCAAGAGAGCCAAACTGGTGATAATATTCCAATAATCTATTTGTTCCATAAATTGCACCAGAAGTATCGTTACCTGTTATAGTTATTGTCTTTCCTTTATGCACAATGGTAAAACCATCCTGCGGCAACGGCGATGTTTCTGACGTATCTGCCACTGCAATAACAATCTTGTAACGTTCCTGCTGCAAAAGATTATCATTGACAACAAGAGATGCCGCATACTGCACCTGCGGGATAGAAGCATCATACACAACTTTCGTTGCAGCCTTGGCACAAATCGCAAGAAAAGCAAAGATACTTAATAATAAAACACAAAACATCTTTTTCATAGCATTACCGTTATTTCACTTCCTACAGGAATATCAACCTGTTTCTTTCCTCCATTCAATACAAGAGTTCCCTTGCCTCCATCGCTCATTACCGTAACTGATTCTTTAGTCATTTTCACGTAAACAGAACCGAAAGGTGTAGGTACTTTACCCTCTATCCAATCCAATCCGCCAAGAGCAGGACTAACCTTATACTCTTCATAACCAGGTTTCGTAGGTTTAACACCAAGGAAATATTTTCCTAACAGGTAAATAGGACTTGCACCCCAAGCATGACAAAGACTCTTACCGTATGGACGACCATACATAGCATATTTTTTCACACCATGCTCATCGGGATTATATTTTTCCCAGAACGTAGTAGCACCTTCCATGAGCATACCACCCCAATAAGATTTTATTTCTTTCATCACTCTGTTTTGCTCACCAAGAATGCAGAGGGCCTCCAGTTCATAAAAGCGCATATAAGGAGTGGTTATCTTCAAGACATCATCATTCAGGATTACCGTACGCTTAACGGATTCCTGCTGTTCCTTAGTAAGATAACCATATAAAACAGCGAAAATATTAGGATAACGAAACAAACTATCACCTTGTTTACCGTTAATACGATTATGTATCAAAGCCTGTTTATTATCATTCCAAAAATAAGGAATCAGTTTTGCACCTAAAACATCAGCCAATTTCCCATATTTCTCACATCCTTCAGAGTCTCCAGTTATTTCAGCCACAGCAGATATTGCCTCCAAAGACTTCTTGAAAAGAATTTGTTCAAAAGCGAGCTGTCCATGCTTATCCATTGGCTCATCAGCCCAGTCAACAAAGACCCAGTCTCCAGTCATGCCTTCAACCATACCATCTCTGTCAGTTCTACCGAGTACAAAGTCCATGTACACCTGCATCATCGGATATATCTGAAAAAGGAAATGCCTGTCGCCACTATATAGATAATAATCATATATCGAAATAAGCCAATAAAAGGTATAATCCATTATGGTGTTTATATGACTTGTAACAGGCACTTTACCACCAAGCAACCAAGTAGTACGTTTCACCATCTCGTTGTCGTTGAACAAATAAAAGTTCATCAGATAACTCTGCGTGGCATCACCACTCCATACCCAACGGTCACGCTTTATACCATCGATAAAAAACTCACGTGCAGTAAGTTGCAGTGTATAAACGCCAATATCCCATATCCTGTTTACCTCCTCATCGCTGCACTTAAATGAGCCTTTCTCCTGTTCAGGCATGTACTCATAGTCCATACTGACATTTTCTATGCTGCAACCTTCAGTGTCAACAAAAACGTAACGAAACGTCTTACTGTTTTCCATTGTATAGACATCCGTAAGAGAGACTGTATTTCCAGTTACAAGGTCAGTTATCACGCCATCTTTTACTACAAGTTTGTCCAGCGTCTCGCAAAACTCCTTATCCTTAGCCTCCTCCTCACTTTCACCATAGTACAAGTTAATTTTTCCCTCACCTTTGATTCCATGCAGTTTCACATAGCCAAATGTCTCCCTACCGAAATCAAACAAACCATCAATACAACTTACCACATTATCATGTCTACGCTTAAGTTTGAAATTTGAAGGGAGGTCGTCAGGACTATTGAAATTCCAGAAACCAACATGCCGGTAAACCGTTGACAAGGTATCACTGGCTTTTCCACTCTCGTCAATCCATTCCTTATCCTCAAACGTCACATTCCAAGACTCATCAGAATTAATAGTCTTTCCTAATATAAATAATGTTGGAGGAGAGCATTGATTATGAACTTTTATATTAATGTGATGAACTCCTGCCGACAAAGAAAATTCCTTTGGCATTCCGAAAAGCATCTTGCCATCAATCTTGATATTATAGTTTCCTTCCGTTGCGAGTGTCACCGTCTCCTCTTCAACAAGATTTACAACTTTGCTGAACTCAACAGTAACATAATGACTGTCTTGTTTCCAAAACGGGGGAAAATATGCGCCACGGTCAGTCCTGCGGTTATTCATCTTGTTCCCCAACCAAATCTCATAGTCGCCAGGATACCAAATCCAAGTTGCTTTAGATACCATCGTAATGTTAGTTTAATAATAATATGCCGTTAGATATCATCGCCGTAACGTTCCTTTGTTATCTGCTCTAATGACTTGCCGCGTGTTTTAGGAGTCCATACAGTTCCAATTACTAACGAAATAATCAACAGTCCCATCATAATAAAAGCGGCAAGTGTGAAATTACTTCTGATAGATACAAAGATAAGACCCCAAGCAGCAGAAAGTCCTCGCACGAGGAAAAACATTATACCCTGTGCAGCAGCCCTATATTTAGCAGGGAACAATTCCGAAGCCCACAATGCATAGAACGACTGTACAGAAACACCTGCTTGTACAGCCCATAGAGCTGTAAATATCACAAGTCCCTGCATTCCGTTGATACCAATGGAAATTACGATGAGCCATGCCAACACTCCCAAGGAAACGCCAAAACAATAAAGCCAACGCTGGTTGACTTTGTCAACTATACGTGAGAATACAAACGTTACAAGGATGATTACTACCCACTGACCTTCTGTAAACAAATTAGACATCATATTCGACAGATGACCTTCTGTCTCGTAGATATGCTGTTGGAAGAAACCCATTGTAGAACTAACCATATTCCACGTTAAATAGATTCCAGCCAAGAACAACATTGTACGGATATTAACTTTATTTTTGAAAAGGCTGCCGAATGAGGCGAAAGTACCTTGTTTTTTCTTGCCCTGCTGCGCCTGGGCTGCCTTCCATTCAGTTGACTCATCAAGTCTTCTTTGTAACAGCCACGCTATCAGAGCAACAACAAAGAGAGATGCGAAAACAATACGACTTGTAAACACATGAAGAACAGCCCCTGTTGCCGTTCCGCCAGTGACAAAATTTGCCACGCTTGCCACAAAACCAAAGCAAATACCACTCTCACCGTTTGCTGTTTGAGGAGCGAGAAGGATGCCGAGCAACAATATAATCATAGGACCAATGCCCCATGCCATCTGCGAAATAGCGATGTTTCTACCACGGTTGCCTATCTCCGAACTCTCACTAATGTATGTCCACGATGCAGGAACACCAACGCCTACAGAAATGCCCGTGATAAGGAAACCCACAAGCAGCATAGGGAAATTCACAGACAATGTTATCAGCAACACACCAGTCATATAGATGAGCATGTTGTAAGTGTAGATAAACTTACGTCCATACTTGTCAGCGAGGAAGCCACCAATTATGGCGCCCATCGCAGCACCCATAGTGTTTGCACTGATGGCGTTCAACCATCCTAAATGAAATTCTTCCAAGTTAAGGTAATCCTGCCATAGAGACAAGCCACTACCTGCCGCCACAATGGCACCTGCATCCAAATAGTTTGTCAAAGATACCGCCAAGGTACTCTTTAAACTTCCTTTTTTCTTTTCCATATATGGTTTAGATTTAAGGTTAATGTTCAATAATTATTCCAGCTTTCGCCTTAATACTGTCAGACACCATAGGACCATTGTTCTCCCATGTGTTACCAGGACCATTGGCGTTCTGTAGATATTTCTCACTCGGAGTCCAATTGTTCTTAACAGTGATGTAGGAAGACCCCTCATCTGTATATAAATAGAACCAATGGTTCGGGTCGTGAGCATAACCAGGACTGTATATATCTCTCACCACATTCCCCTCAATAAGAGAATGCGGTTGTGAGCCCAAAGTATAAATACCAGCAGTGTCGTACATGTGTTTAGCATAATGATAAATTAGGTTGTTTTGTATCAGGTTGTTAGCCATAGAGCAAACCTGTTGGTTCCAACCCCAACCCATACTGATACCAGTATAAGACACCTCACTTATCTCATTGTTGCAAATCCTGATGTCCCTTACAAAACCTGCCGCTATGCCCACACATCCCCAGTCCTCATTAGTAACATCAGTAATAAGATTATTCGTAATGCTAAGTCCTGTACAGATAATCCGTCTGTCCATTGGATCGTATGGCAAGTGAGCCTCAAGAGCTTCAGGACCAAAACTACCAGCCACTATTCCGTTACCACCAATATCACAGAACGAACACCTGTCAATACTGCCACCTTTTATAAAATTATGATAGTCAAGACCGGTAGAGGCGATATGCTCAAAAGTACAATTATAGAAAGACACGTTTTCCGCACAGTCAAGAACAACAGCCGAGGCAGGTCTGCCCACCCAACCTTGGTTATCCAACTTATGGTCACCGTTTGGGCGGTCAATCTGAGGCCTTAATTTGTAAGCCTCTGTCATGTACATTCCAGCCTGCAACGGAGCGTGACCGCTTATTGAAGGGCGCAACCAAGTAGAGAAACTGAAAGTTACCCCCTCGAAAACAATATCCTTTACAGGATTATCAGGCGTACCCTCCACTCTCATCAGAGTTTCTAATGCCGGTACTTCCACATCTGCCGTAGTCATGTCCTCACCATCACGAGGAATGTAATATACTTTTGAAGCCTTTGCATCGAGAAACCACTCACCTTCACTATCAAGCAATTCCTTGGCATTAGTAAGATAAAAAGCAGAATTATGGCCATCGGTAGTTACCATAGGCGATGGCCAAGGGTGCATGAAATGAATATGACTTTCAGGTTGGTGGAATGTTATGGCAGCACTATCACCGAGGATTTTAATGTCTTTAATCCTTAGATTAGCTATACACCACATCTCATGAATAACCATCTCAGCATATTTTGCATTAATAATCTTCTTCACGGCAGCTGTCGGAACGTAGAGAATCTCGTTAGCCTTATCGATATTAATTATACGATACATATCCTCAAAGTCATCAACATCCCTCGCACGAACAGCCTTTTTACCATTAACCCAAAGTTGTCTGAACTCCAAAGGTCTGCCATTGAAATCGGGCACATCAGCAACATAAAACTTGCCTTCCTTACGCCAGTTGTCTATTTTCACACCTCCATTTACAATTGCTTTACCATCAGCCACAATGCGGATACCATTATCCTCCGGGCGCACCGCTATAGGTTGATAAAGGCGGTAAGTACCTTCAGCTAAGTGAATAATAATATCCTTAGCGTTGTTCAGTCGTTTTTCCTCTCTTGCCTGTTGCAAAGCCTGTTCAATGGAATACGCCCCCGGCTTTACAAACAAGTCAGCGGCATACAATCCCACACTAAGGAAAGTTGCGAAAATATATGTAATCAATACTCTACAGGTATCCATACCGTCATCTCACTTTTACCCCTATTACCCCAAGCATAATAAGGTATGAGGCTAATCTTTACTTTATTCTTGTCTTTACTTACTTCCCTATAAAGGACGTTTGACCATGCATTCTCACTACGGTTAATAGCCTCCGTTTCCAAAACCATCATCCTATTGCCTTCGATAGTAGTCTCAACAGGAGTGAACTGAGCATCGATAGGAATAGCTATATTATCTATGTCTACACCATTAAGATCATTACTCTCAAGACAATATATGATAGGACCACGCTGGACAGCGACCTGCCCACGGCATTCCTCAACCAATGGGTTAGCCTCCATCAACTTAGTCTCCATAGGCAATTCAAGGGTAACAACATCACCCTTTTTCCATTGGCGTGATACAGCAGCATAACCAGCATTCTCATTTGAGGAGAACTCCGCAGGCTTACCACTATCATCAGAAACGCTTATCTTGGCGTCCTTGCACCATTCAGGTATACGAAGTTTCAATGTGAAGTCTTTCTTGCCTTTCAATTTTGTTATTGTTATTGTGATATTGCCATCCCAGGGATAATCACTTTTTTGTTCAAGTGCAATATCTCCGACACCATCAAGAGTAGTCTCAAGCGTATTCGCACCGTAAAGGTTCACATAAATCTCACCTTTATCAGCATTGCCAACACTATAAGCATAATCCTGAGCCTCACAAAGTGTTCGCAGAGTGTTTGGAGGGCAGCAGAAACAACTGATATAGTCAGTTCTCTCCTTTGGCCAACGCAACTTATAAGGCAACTCATTAGACATTCTCAATGGATTAGTATAGAAATACTTCTTTCCATCAAGACTAATTCCACAAAGAATACTGTTATACAAACAGTTTTCCACAAGGTCAGTATATTTTCCATCAGCAGTGGTCTGAAACATTCTCCAATTCAAAAATAAGTTACCGATGTTAGCACATGTCTCATTATGTGCTGTTGACTGCGGTAACTGATATGGTCGTCCATAACTTTGGTGAACTTTCTGAACATTGTCTGGTTGGTAATCCGTACCGTCGGGAGAAGTACCGTCGTATAAAGCACCACATGCACCGTTTATATACATCTTGCGATTAACGATATCATTCCATATCGAATCCAAATTAGTTTTCAACTGTTCCTCACCATCCTCTATATACAAGTCAGCTACTCCTGCATAAAGGTAGTTAGCTCTTACAGCATGTCCAAGAGCGTTATATTGGTCACGGAACGGCACACGGTCTTGATTATCGTCAGTACCATTTTCCACCATTCCACGTATGTCGATAAGTTGTTTTGACAAATCAAGATATTTTGGGTCGCCAGTCTCACGGTACATCTCTGTAATAGCCATATAGTGAGACGGACAGACAGCATTGCGGGCAAGTTCAGCAGAAGACTGTTTATAGAAATTATAAAGGAAGTCGGCAGCTTTTACAGAACAGTCAAACAGAGTATTCTTACCTGTTGCCCTGCGATGGATTATTCCCGCCGTAATTAGATGTCCAAGATTATAAGTTTCAAAATTCAAGCGGTTTCCGAAAGCGCCATCACTACCTGTTCCCACTTTGGTACCAATCGTGGCATTCTCGTCAGCATCCTCCTGCTCCGCCTTCTTATTCATCTCGGCAATGATAACAGGTGTGTGAAGATAACCGTCCTCACGCTGTGACTTAACGATAAGTTCGATGAAGCGATCCATTATTGTTTCCAATTCAGGGTCTTTTGTTACAGCATACGCAGCAGCAGCAGCCTCAAGCCATTTATACATATCTCCATCATGGAAAGGAGGACCATGACGTTTGCCTGTCTGCTCCCCTGCCGCAATTAAGAAATTATTATATCCATGAGCCTTGTCAGACTTCCAAGTCTCCCACATATCCTGCACCGATGTTCCACTGAATACGTCAAAACGCTCACCCCAAAAACCATCGGTCCACTTTACAGAAGAGATTGGTGTAGAATTAACTATGGCATACTTACTGTTACGGGTATCCGTAATGCCATTTTGTTGAGCCATTGCTGTCATAGCGATAAATAAGACAATGACACTTGAAATTAGTTTTTTATTCATAGTTAAAGATTTAAGCTAAGTGTCTTCCTCAAAGGGAAAATTTTACTTTATAAATTATTATAGCGTTCCTCCTCTTGCTTTTACTCGTTCAGCCCACGCCTCACGTTCTTTCTGGAGATCGTACCCTCTCTTGCTAAGGTAATTATTAATTCTACCTTTATATTTACCGAACATCTCGTGTTTCTTATTCGAACTTTCTGCATCAATAGCATACTCTCGAGCTTCTTTCAACCACGCAAGAATCTGGACTTTCTCTTCATCGGTGAGATTAGGAATCATATCACACTGGGCGTCATACGTAACTTTCACCACGTTATAGGTCATTACATCCTTTACAGTCTCAATCTGAGCATCATCCAACATTATGGACAAATCAGCAATAAATCCGAAATGAGAGCGATAAAGCTTCATATCCTTTTGATTTTCTGCTGTCTCCAATGCCATTTTTTTCTCTGTTCCATCCAAAGCAGAAGCGGCATTTTTGAGACTGTCACGCTCCTCGTATATATCATTGAGTTTGAAATACCTGTTCGCAACTATATTTCTAACTTGTTCACCCTTTTCAGATCCTGTAATTCCCAAAGCATCTGTAACTTTCTCTGCTCTACCAAGAATACTGTTCACATAATTCTGCTCACGCCCGTCAACATCCAATCCAAACGATTGAGCAAAAGTTGAAACAGTAATTATCAGTGTTACAAAAATAAACAAAAATTTTTTCATTGCAGTATTTCTTTTAAGTATTTAACATTTTCGCCATAGTTTTTATTAACATCATGCACTTGATTAATATCCCTGCTGCGTTCAACAAAAAGCCATCCCGACCAGTTAATTTTATCAAGAGTCTTTTTTATTTTCTTCATTTTAACAGCCTTATCATACCTCAACCAAACGCCATCAGTGTTACTTGCATGAATAGCACAAATACGCAAATTGCCCAATTTAATTATTTCCGAAGGAATGTCACGTTTATTTTCTAAAGCAGTTTGAAATTTATAGAAGATTTTTATTCCATCAGAACCTATCTCATCAAGCAATTTTATATTGCCTTCCGCATCAAGCGGAGTGTCTATACCAATTACCATACCACGAACCTTTGCCATCTCGCCAACCTCATGCAAGCGCCATACTATTTCCTGCCTCAACGAAATAGAATCAGTCCAATTTCCGCAACCACCCAAAGGCAAGAAAGCAATCGTCGCACCCATAGCCTCAAGAGTATTAAGGCAATCTCGCACAAGCCATCGAAAACTCTCTTTCTCAACAAGACTCTGCCCGTAAAATCCAGACATAGCCACTGCTCCGACCTTTATCTCAAGACTGTCGGCGGTACGGTTAAACAGTTCCACCATTTTCGGGTCACGCAACTTACTGTCAAATGAATTTCGGTTGCCGAGACCGCCCATGTCCAACTCTAAGCCATCACAGCCCAAATCCTTAGCGAGTTTGAACTCTCCGATTTTCTGACGTTTAAGAACCATCCAATCGCAAATGCCAACCTGATAGCGATGTTGTGCCAAAGTATGTTCTGAGATTACAGCTCCCACAGCCAAAACTACCAGCGTAATAAGAAAACGTAATTTACACATATTATTTTTAAGACGTATTTATTTTCGTTTTGTACTGTTTAAAAGGAAAGGATAGCCTTTAGAAAATAATCAATAACTTTTAGCGTTAATAAATTACTATACTGACAAAAAGCAACTATAATAAATAGGTACAAAACCGCATTTAGTCAGTCATTTAAAAGAAACGATTATATATACAATAACATACTTATGAAAAAAGAAACTTTGACAATCATGGCTCTGACACTTGTCATCGGGTCACAAACTGTTCGTGCGCAGTATCCTGATATAACACCAGAAGTACAGGCACAGATAGATGCAAGAGATGAGAAAATTTGGGCACACTCCGATAGTGCATGGGCAGTAGCCCTCCCAATAGTTGAGAAAGAGGCAACAGAAGGCAGGCCCTACATACCATGGGCATCCCGCCCAACAGACTTGCCACAGGCAAAAATTCCTTCATTTCCTGGAGCAGAGGGAGGAGGAATGTACAGTTTTGGAGGTCGTGGCGGTAAGGTAATCACCGTGACAAACCTTAACGACGATGGTCCAGGCTCATTCCGCTGGGCATGTGAGCAAGGGGGAGCACGTATAATAGTATTCAACGTTTCTGGTATTATCCGTTTGAAAACACCTGTTATAATCCGTGCGCCTTACGTTACCATTGCAGGACAAACAGCACCAGGGGACGGTGTATGCATAACTGGAGAATCAGTATGGGTGAACACTCACGACGTAGTGGTTCGCCACATGCGCTTCCGTCGTGGCGAGACATGGGTAGGAAGCCGTGATGATTGTTTCGGAGGAAACCCATCAGGAAATATCATGCTCGACCACCTTTCATGTGCATTTGGATTAGATGAAAACCTCTCGTTCTACCGTCACATGTTCCAGGCTGGTCCCGACTATCCTAATCAGAAACTGCCTACAGTAAACGTAACTATACAGAACTCCATTTCCGCAAAAGCACTCGACACATACAATCATGCATTCGGTTCAACAATAGGCGGTGAGAACTGTGCTTTCGTACGCAACCTTTGGGCAAGCAACACGGGAAGAAACCCGTCAATCGGTTGGAACGGCACGTTCAACTTCGTGAACAATGTCATTTACAACTGGATGCACCGTTCTGTTGACGGTGGCGACTGGTCGGCACTGTACAATATCTACAACAACTATTACAAGCCAGGGCCTGCAACCAATGTAAACAGTGCTATTGGTCATCGTATTATCAAACCAGAGGCTGGACTGAGCCGCAACGACAAGAAAACCTACGGTCGTGTATATTGCGACGGCAATATTGTTGAGGGCAATGACTCTGTGACTAAAGACAACTGGAAAGGTGTGCAGACTGAGAGCCTTGACGGACCAGGCGACTACTATCCATACATGCGTTGGAACGAGCCTTTTGACCATCCATACTACACCGTCCTAAGTGCGCAGCAGGCATACGACTTTGTTCTCGAAAATGTCGGCGCAACACTCCCTGTACGAGATGAGTTGGACCAGCACATAATAGAGGAAGTAAGAACAGGAGTGCCATATTATGTAAAAGATGCAAAACCAGACACTATACAATTTAAACACCGTCGTCTCCCGCCTGACTCATGGACACTTGGAATCGTAACCGACCCTCAACAGATGGGCGGACTGCCAGTATATAGGGATTATGAGCCATACATTGACAGCGACGGTGACGGCATGCCCGATGAGTGGGAAATCGCTAACGGATTGAATCCAAATGATCCTAACGACGCTAACGGGGATTGCACTGGTGACGGTTATACCAATATCGAAAAATATATCAATGGAATCAGTACGACGAGCAAAGTGGATTGGACAGACCTTACCAACAACCACGATACGTTGGCAGGAAAGACACACTTGTAATGTCCTAAAGTTTCTACCTAATCATAAAACTTATCTAATGAAAATGCGGTCTGGAATTTTATAAAATTCCAGACCGTTCTTCATACTGTTAATTATAAAAAAGTGAACTATGTGTTTTTATTACTTTTATTCCCTATAACCATTAATATTCTTTCTTTCAATTCCTCTTTTTCTATTTGAGAAAGAGAAACATCTTGTATCTTGCTGTCAAAAATATTAACACTTATTGAGTATTCCATAATCTGCATGTCATTAGAATTATAATTATTTTATAAATGACGACAGCAAATTAATTTTGTACTCTTAAATAATTTCTGAATTAGTTGCCAAAATACGCAATCTTGACAAACTCCTATGCATAAGATTACGGACAGACTGGTAGTTAATTCCCATAATCTGACAAATGTCATTATACTTAAGTCTCTCAATATAATAAAGATTTATTATCTGCTGCTGTCTTGGAGATAGGTGCTTCAAAAAATCAGAAACAGTTCTTGTTCTTTTCCTCTCTTCTTCAACAAATTCCAGATCATACACATCATCATCGCCAAAGGCATTCATACTATTATCGTCAATTTTCTTATCACATAAATGACTGTTATGACGAAATTCATCGTTAATCCTATTCCTCAATGAAACATATAAGTACGATTCTATATTGGCAACCGCACCCAACTCATGACGCTTCGCATACAATTTCACGAAGACATCTTGTATACAATCTTTTATCATTTCGCGATCGAATGTATAAGTCATTCCCAATGCGAAAAGATTATCAACTGTCCTATCGTAAAGTTCAGAAAAGTTTATCATAAGAATCGTGCATTATTGATATAATTATCACACCTTATTTTAGTCTCTCAAGCCAGAAAGCAGAATCATCGTCCACCACTTCAACCTTGATGTTATATTTCTCCTTGATGCCTACACTTTTTTTCAAAGTCTTCACATCACCATTGTGAACATCTATGGAATGTATCCTATATGTTCCTGGCTCCACTTCAAGTCCATGAATTTGCACTCCATGAGTATATACGACATATCCGATATTCGGGTCTCCCATAACTAATATATCAGAATTACCTTCACCACTAATATGGTTCATCTTAACCACATCAGTCAAGAATTTTTCATCTGTAACACGGATATTCGGGCAAGAGCCGCCCGCCATGAGAATTGCCCAACCATATTTTGGATAATCCTGTGCGAACAGCGTAACAGCCTTGTCAGGATAGCGTGTACGATACTCGTTAACCGCCTTGTAAGTTTCCGCAAACTCCATCTTACCTACCAATATCTTACGTTTCAATTGGCGAGGAGCCATGTTCATACCAGCTGAAGGAGCAAAAATACTGTCGGTATTATAATGCCAATAACGAATATCTATAATATCTACCACTTTGGAAAGTATCGGATCAGCAAGAATAGCATCTTGTGCATCTTTTGTACAACTAAGAGCAATCATAGGTCTGAGACCAGTTTCCTTTTCCCACTCAGCAACAGTTTCAAGCCAAAAACGTACAAAATGCAAAGGACCCGTATACTCCTCACTTGTAAGTTGCACCACATTATCGTTACCTCTGAAATTCTCCAGACATTGACGAATATACTGTTTGTGAAGCGGCACTAAAACAGAATCAGTAATATCATAAAACTGTTCTGCCATGAATATACGCTTATCACCAGTAAAAGGCACAGGTTCAGGGAAATCAGTACCATTTACATTGTTCACTGGTCGCCAAGGACAGTCCACCCAATGCGCACCAGCCTCAAGAATATTATGTTGGAAATAATTCTCATGAAAGAGCAACTTACCCTGTTCTCCCCCTTTTTGCGCAAATTCTTTCAAGCGCAACCAATACCACCTATTAGGTTTTGTAAGATCATAAAGAGTAAGTCCATCCCATGCTTTTCCTTCTCCCGTACGAGAGAATGGTTGCTCGTAGAACGGAGCCCATACATCGCCATCAGCACGACTTACACGCTCATGATCAGTGCGGCGCAAGTCATACCACAAACCATAGTTATGATCAAGCAAACAATAATTTTCATTGACAAGGTAGTCCACCACATCATCAATACGGTCTGTAAGTCCTGTTCCTTCACGTCCAGGGACAAATCGAGTTATGGCAGGTTTTGCACCATGTTGCAAAAAACTGTCCTTTACCCTACCATTCCACCATGGTATATGATAGCGGTCACCTACAATAAGTTTTCCATCAAAAGTAATATGACCGTCATAAACGCCAAACACATGTTTATTATCATCGATAGGAGTGAAAACACCCTCTGTCAAGTCATTTACGCTCATTATACTATCAGGTGCAATACTTGCAGTAAACGGAATGGTATCAATCCACGCTTCCATCGTCAAACGTGGTTCTTCTAAAGAAATCATAGCCATTTCCATAGCATCGTCAATTTCAGGGCTGCTTGCTGCCACAGTATTCAATGGAAGGAGATACCCCTCTATAGTATTATCACCCATACGTTTCTTCAACTGTGAATAAAAAAGACTTCGAGGAGACACATGATCATTGCTGGATGCCCACTTCCCGTTGCCTGTCAGGGTTCCCCAACAACCATTTGCACTGTTTTGGTCATCTATATCTGGTGAATAGCAATAAATGGTAGACCCTGTGCACTGCCAAAGCATACTATTAGCAGTATTCCACCCCGTACCAAACTGGAATTGCTCAAGATTCCTGAAACTAATATCATTGCCTTCAATATTCACAATGTCAAACAACAAACCTGTTGCCCATGAGCCAATGCTACCACTAAAACCGAGAGCGCCGTGAGCCTCGCACTGTACGAAAGCATTCGGCCCTGCTGCACAAAATCCTGCTGAGAAATCGTGAAGTCCCTGATTCGACACGCAACGCTGGAAAAGAGTCTGCTGTCCTCTCGTGGAGAATACGCTTCTGCGCCATCCACCAATTTCTGATATAGGTTCGTCTGCTATACAATCCTCTACCGTAATGCGGCTTGTCTCTTTCTGTAAATTAACCACCGAACCAGCAAAATGGTAGAAATTAATACGCCTTACCCAACAATCTCGAGCATTTTCTATCCAAACACCATCCCAACAATGATCCTCATCCATGGCATTCGTAACGTTGTAATCAGACATAAGAGTAAGGTTCTCCACACCACATTCAGTAATCTCTGCAATGTTATGACCAGTAACAACATATCCACCACCCCATCTCTTGTCTAAAGTAGTGGTTATAGGAGCATCAATACTTATTGAATCTCCTTCAATAGCAACGATGGTCCTCTCCCACATGATATCTATATCACCAGGTTTCCAACCCGTATAATCAAGCCCTCCACCATAATCGTTACATCCAAGTTGAAATATCCAATCTTCCGTTGACGGTCGTACAAGTCTGATTCTATCGCCAACATTCAATCCTTCCGTAGTGACAAGTCCAATCAGCTCAGAACCAGCAGTAACTTTTGTGTCTGCAACAGCAATAGTATCACCGCCTGTCATTTCCATATTACCCTCAATGTAAATCATCGCGCCACGATCGAATCCTCGCTTAATGACAATCGTCTTGCCCCTGCCAGAGCCCCTTATTACCACACCAGAGGTATTTATACGTAGAGCCTCACCAATATAATATACACCTTCTCCAAGCAATACCGCTCCCCTATGGCCCGCGCTATCTGGTTGTAGCGATGAAACATAGTCAATAGCCCGTTGCAAAACGTCATGACAGTCACCGTTACGCGCACTCACATAAATAGCATTCTCCACATTGGGAATAACAATCTCGGAAGCATGATACCCACACGTTGAATAATCCATAGGAATGTAAACCTGTTTTTTCTCTGCCGAAAAAATATTCAGACAAAAAGAAACAGATAATAGAAAAGTCGCAAAAAAGCGACAGGCAAGTATTTTTTTCATATTGTAATATAACTTTTTGTAGAAATAGTCATCGTTTTGTAAAACGAATACTATCTTTTTTGACTGTGCTGTTTTTTTCTTATGCAAATATATTTAATCTCTTTCAAAACATGATTTTTTAAAAGTACAAATTATATAAAACGCACAATTATTTAACTATTAATTAACATTTTATTTTAAGTTTTTATAACTGAAGTTAGTTTTACAATTCCAACTCTGACATTTTCACAACTGTTACTAATCAAAATGTAAGTAAAAAATAAATCTTTGAAAAGTCTAAAATGTTGTTTCATAAATAAAACCAACACTACAAATTTCCTGTAATGCTGGTTTTATAATAAATTGCAAATATAATATACCTATTCCACAGTTATATTAAGTATAGCATCAGGAAGTCCATCTGCACTAACCGTCAATGCCGCTGGACCTTTGTTTATACCTTCTACAATTACCACCAATTGTCCGTTGAATAAAGGCATGCATTTAGAATTGAATGTTACAAGAGAAGTTGCATCACCGTTACAAGCTGCACGGAACTTAGCAGAACCAGTCACTTTAAACGTAAGGAGGTTATCAGCCAACGGACAATTATTACCATCCTTATCTTTCATCGTAACAGTAACAAACGAAAGATCATGACCAGCAGAAGAAATCACGTTACGGTCGGCCATCAATTCGAGATGGTCAGGTTCTCCTGCCGTTTTTATTATCTGACTTTCCATCTCATTACCTTTCTCATCGTAAGCCACAACTTTGAGTTCACCTGGCTCATAAACTACGTCATTCCAACGTAAGCGATAACGGTCAAGACGTGAAGACTTATCAAAAGACTTTCGTCCCTGACTCTTGCCATTCACAAAAAGTTCTGCGGAAGGATATGAAGTGTAACAATATACCGGTGTTACCTCACCTTCCCTACCATTCCATGTCCAATGAGGTAACAGATGTAGAGTAGGAGAATCTTTACGCCAATGACTGCGATAAAGCCAATATCTATCCTTCGGCAGTCCAGCAAGGTCACATATTCCGAAATAACTCGACCGTGAAGGCCAATACTCATCGTATGGAGTAGGTTCGCCCAAATAATCAAAACCTGTCCAGACAAACTCACCTATAACCCACTTGCGATCATCCTGCATCTGCCAGTCATCATCAGGGAGATTACTCCAACTGCAATATTCTGTATCGTAACTGGAACATTGTCCGTCAGGATATACAGCCCAGTCAGTTACATTTACAGGGAATTTGTAAACGCCACGAGAACTGACTGTTGAAGCAGTCTCACTACCTAATAAAAAACCCTGCGGCAATTGCTTGATATTATTGTCATATTTCTGTACACGATAATTGAATCCTGGAATGTCCATTACCTGAGCAAATCCGGACTTCAATGCTTCATCAGGCCTGTCCATTCCCTGCGTAACTGGACGAGTAGGATCCAATTGATGACACAAGTCTTGCAAATGACGTGCTATCTCTCGTCCTTCCTCACTCCACTGTTCAGGAATTTCGTTACCTATGCTCCACATCACTATAGATGGATGATTACGGTGGTTGAGTACAAGATTTGTAATGTCCTTATCCGCCCAATCATTAAAGAACTGGGCATAACCATTAGCACATTTAGGATAAATCCACATATCAAAACTTTCAGCCATAACCATCATCCCCATGGAGTCACAAACCTCCATCTGCATAGTTGAAGGCATATTATGAGAAGTGCGAATAGCATCACAACCCATCTCCTTCATCATCCTCACTTGACGAATGATGGCAGCCTTATTCACAGCTGCACCAAGTGGACCGAGATCATGGTGCAAGCAAACACCCTTAATTTTTCTGGTTACACCATTCAGTTGGAAACCATTCTTTGCAGATACACTGACCGTTCTGATACCAACACGCTGTTTTGTTTGGTCAACCACCTTACCATTCCTATTCACACTTGTTACAAGAGTATAGAGATAAGGGTTCTCAGGAGACCAGAGATTAGGACTTGATACCGTTATGGAAGCATTAGCACATCCTGTATCATCAATATTGTCAACACTGCTTACAACTTCAGTACCATTATTATCTAAAAGTCTTGTTGTAACAGTAAGGTTGTCAACACCTTCATAACCTTTCAGTTGAGTTGCTATGCTAACTTTCGCTTTCTTTGAGTCAGCAGTTATAGTTCTGAACCAACTGCCCCAATCATCAATACATACCTCACCCGTAAGTATCAGTTTTACAGGGCGGAAGATACCACCACCGGGATACCACCTGCTGCTCTCCTCCATGTTTTTCAAACTCACCTCAATGATGTTCGCACCCTTCTTTAGGAACGGCGTGGCATCAATACGGAACGCATTGTAACCGTAAGCCCAATAACCAGCTACCTTACCGTTAATAGAAATTGTAGGCTCACTCATAGCTCCATCGAAAATCAGTTCAGCATTAACAGGCCTCTCATCCAACGTTACCACAGTTTTATAATAGCCGTTGCCAATCCACGGCAGAGCCCCAGAACGTCCCGATTTCTCCGTCTTTTCTGTCTCCCCATTCTGTTCAATTGCTACAAATTGCAAGTCCCACGCCTTGTCAAAAGGACCATTGATAGCCCAGTCGTGAGGAACGGACACCTCTTGCCAACTTATATTGTCACGAGAAAACAACCAATTATCAGAAAGGTTAAGTTCCTTCCTTTGTTGAGCATGACAAAACACTGTTATAAAAAGACACGATGTTACTATTATCAATAATCTTTGTCTCATGTTTTATAGATTTTGTTTTATTTTAGTTTTGTTAAATTCATTATAATCCCACAGCCGACAATATTCTATCTGTAGCTCCTGCCTTACTGTTGACATAATTGGCAGATTTCTCGCCGTCAGCTTTCCGTAGGTTGTCATCAGCACTATAAGCATCGAGAAGTCTCTCAAAGTCATCATATCTATCTATCTGATGTCCGCCACCAGAAGCAAGAAGGTCGAGTGCCTCTTGGAAACGTTGGTTATTCGGTCCGAAAATCACTGGCACACCCCACACTGCTGCCTCAAGTACGTTGTGTATGCCCACACCAAAACCACCACCAATATAAGTTACATCACCATAACCATAAATACTCGAAAGCAGTCCGAAACAGTCGACTATCAGACATCTTACGCCTTTAACATTCTCCATTGTCGCTTCAGTATAACGCACAGCATCACATTGCAGCAAAGAAGTGATTTGTTGAACACGGTCATTCCCTATCAAGTGAGGAGCAATAATAAGTTTCCACTCCTTGTGTTCATTGAAATAACGGATAAAGATTTCTTCATCGGGCAACCAACTGCTGCCTGCAATGAACACCTTTGAGTTTTGTTTGAAAGCATCAACAATCGGCAATTTACGAGATTGTTTCTTAATCTGAAGCACCCTGTCAAAACGTGTATCACCAGTAATTTCGACATTCTCAATACCCACGGTGGCAAGCAGTTGCTTACTAATCTCATTCTGAACAAAGAAACGCGTGAAACATTTCAGTACCCTACCATAATCATGCCCATACCATCGGAAAAAAATCTGTTTAGGTCTAAATATGCTGCTTACACTATAAACAGGAATGTTCCTTTGCTGAAGTATTCTCAGATAATTCCACCAAAACTCATATTTGATAAAAAAAGCGACCTCTATATGAATCATATTCAGGAATTTTCTCGCCCAATAATAAGTATCAAGAGGCAGGTAACATATTATATCCGCACCATCATAGTTTTTCCTTACCTCATAACCCGAAGGCGAGAAAAAAGTGAGCAATATCTTATATTCAGGATGCTCAACCCGAAGGCGTTCCATTATCGGACGACCCTGTTCAAACTCCCCAAGGGAAGAAGCATGAAACCACACGTAACGGGCTTTAGGGTCAACCTTCTGCTTAAGAATCTTGAATGATTCCCTTTCGCCCCTCCACATCTTCTTTACCTTTTCCCTGAAAAAGCTTGCGATAGCAACTCCTACGGTGTATAGACAAATAAAAATTTGATACATCAATGGCTATTCCTTAACCTTTATTGCAGTAATTGCCCTATTTAACCGTCTCAAAGTCTCCGCCTTACCCAAGAATGCAGAAATATCAAACATGCCAGGACCTTTGCCAATGCCGACAAGAGCAAGACGAAAAGCATTCATCACGTCACCGAGCTTATAATCATTCTCTTCAATCCAAGCCATGACAGCTTTCTCCTGTCCATCTATGGAGAAGTCATCCAAGCCAGCCAAGAGGTCAGCCAACTCGCTCATAACCTGTGGCGAGTCAGATTTCCAGCGTTTCTTCACAGTCTTCTCGTCATACTCAGTAGGTGGGACGAAGAAGAAAGAGCACAAAGGCCATAATTCTTTTACAAAACTTACACGGTCTTTCATCATGGAAACAACTTTCACAATACGCTCCATTGGTTCATCAATGCCATTGCCGACAACAACGGGTGCAAACAGGTTAGCAATCTCCTCATTGCTCTTTTTTAGCATATATTCATGATTAAACCAAATACCTTTTTGGTAGTCAAAACGCGCCCCTGACTTACTGCACTTAGCAATATCAAACTGCTCAACAAGTTCATCTAACGTAAACATCTCCTGCTCAGTACCAGGATTCCAACCTAACAGCGCAAGGAAATTTATTACTGCCTCAGGGAAATATCCCTGTTCCCTAAATCCGTTTGACGTTTCCCCCGTCTTCGGGTCAGTCCACTCTAATGGAAAAACAGGAAAACCAAGACGATCACCGTCACGCTTACTCAACTTCCCCTTACCATCAGGTTTGAGCAATAGTGGCAAATGAGCAAACTCAGGCATGGAATCCTCCCAACCGAAAGCCCTATATAGCAATACATGAAGCGGTGCACTCGGAAGCCATTCCTCACCACGTATCACATGCGTTATTTCCATCAGATGGTCATCAACGATATTAGCGAGATGATAAGTAGGCAGTTCATCAGCACTTTTGTAAAGAACTTTATCATCAAGAATATCGCTCTTTATCACCACATCCCCACGGATAAGGTCGTTGACATGTATATCCTCACCAGGTTTTACTTTGAAACGAACTACATATTGTTTGCCATCAGCAATCAAGCTATCGGTCTCCTCTTTAGAAAGTGTCAAGGAATTGCGCATCATCCCACGGGTAGAAGAATCGTATTGGAAATTCTTTATCTCCTCCCGCTTAGCCTCCAACTCCTCTGGAGTATCAAAAGCAATATAGGCTTTACCTGCATCGAGCAATTTGTCAACAAATTCCTTATATATTTTTCTGCGCTCACTTTGACGATAAGGGCCATGCTCACCGCCGAAACTCACGCCCTCATCGAATTTGATACCAAGCCAACGGAACGACTCAATAATATACTCCTCAGCCCCTGGCACAAAACGATGAGAATCAGTATCCTCAATTCTGAAAACAAATTCGCCATTATGTTGACGAGCAAAAAGGTAATTGTACAATGCTGTACGAACCCCGCCTATATGCAACGGTCCCGTAGGACTTGGCGCAAAGCGCACTCTTACTTTTCTATTTTTTCCCATGTTGTAATAAACTTTCAGGCATATTTACACGCCTTCATATATTTTTGTGCAAATTTACAATCTTTTTTTTCAATGTGGAGTATTTTTTTACTATTTTCGCAGACTAATGTATTAACTATAGAGAAAATGAGCAGACTATACAATACAAATAAACGTTACTGGAGAAATGCATTTACCCATATCACACTTGTCTTAATTACAGTTGCGATAATTGTCTTTTTCCTTCCCCGCAACAGTGGACCTCAGTTTAGCTATGACATAGGAAAACCTTGGATGTACAGTTCACTGATTGCCCAGTTTGACTATCCTATATACAAGACCGAAGAAGCGATAAAGGCGGAACAAGACACCATAATCAAAAACTTTGAGCCATATTACAACTACAACTTAGTCATCGAGAAAGAACAGACAGACAAGTTCCTGAATGATTACAAGGAAGGCATACCAGGTTTATCCAAAGAATATGTAAAGATAGTAACAGAGCACCTCCACCGTCTGTATCAGGCAGGTATCATGAACGCACCAGAATATTCGGTGATGAGCCGTGACACTGCCCGGACAATAAGGTTTGTAAACGGCAAGAAAGCCATTAGTATGAAATTATCTAATTTCTATTCCACCCTTACGGCATACGAGGAATTGTTTTCTGACCCGAAATTAGCGGCACAGAGACAGACATTGCAAAAGTGCAACCTTAATGAGTATATACAACCTAACCTTACATACGATGAGGAACGCAGTGAAGCCGAAAAAGCAGATCTACTTAGTGGAGTGCCACTTGCAAGCGGAATGGTACTTAGTGGACAGAAAATCATAGACCGAGGTGAAATAGTTGACGAATATATCTATAGAGTACTAAACTCATTTGAGAAAGAGACACAAAGACGAAGTGCCACGGTAAGTACAATTCCTTCGACCATTGCAGGACAAGTACTGTTTGTAACAGTAATGATAATCCTTTTTACCATATTCTTGCGCCTTTTCAGGAAAGACTATTTTGAAAAGCCACGAAGTATCATGATGCTTTACGTGATGATCATATTATTTCCTGTACTCGTGTCGTTAATGATGACCAACAACATACTAAGTGTCTATATTCTACCATTCACCATGGCACCCATATTCATTCGAGTATTTATGGATTCCCGAACAGCATTCCTCACACATGTCACCTTGGTTCTACTATGCGCTGCTGCTGTGAAATATCAGTATGAATTCATCATCGTACAACTCGTAGCTGGGTTGGTAGCAATCTATTCATTGCGCGAACTATCTTCCCGTTCACAACTGTTCAAGACAGCTCTACTTGTTACCTTAGGCAGCAGTGCGATATATTTTGCAATACAATTAATGCAAGACAACAGTATCTTGACTATGGATCACAGTATGTACAAGTATTTTATTGTAAACGGAGTACTTCTTCTCTTCGCCTATCCACTCATGCTCATAATCGAAAAGACTTTCGGATTCATCTCCAACGTAACACTTATTGAACTGTCAAATACGAGCAAGGAATTGCTGCGCAACCTCAGTGAAGAAGCGCCAGGCACATTCCAACATTCTATAATGGTGGGAAACATTGCCGTGGAAATTGCCACCAAAATTGGGGCAAAAGCACAATTAGTACGTACAGGAGCCATGTATCATGATATCGGAAAGATGAAAAACCCAGCGTTCTTCACAGAGAATCAAGCAGGAGTAAATCCACTTGACAAACTGACACGTATCGAAGCAGCCCAAATCGTAATAAGTCATGTTACAGAAGGACTAAAGATAGCCGAGAAATACAACCTACCAAGTGTGATAAAAGATTTTATAAAGACACACCACGGTACAGGAAAGACAAAGTATTTCTACATATCATACAAAAACGAACATCCAGATGAACCGATAGATGAATCATCTTTCACATATCCTGGTCCTGACCCATCCACACGTGAGCAAGCTATATTGATGATGGCAGACTCAGTAGAGGCAGCATCTCGCTCACTACCTGAATACAGCGAAGAAAGTATATCAAACCTTGTCAACCGCATTGTAGACGGTCAAATGGATGACGGTTTCTTCGAGAACTGTCCTATAACGTTCCACGACATCGCCATGGCAAAGCAGGTGATGATAGAAAGACTGATGTCAATCTACCATACACGGATCAGTTATCCGGAACTGAAAAAATAATATACAGAAATGGAAAGCAGAATTTTGCTGGCAGTTCAAATTCTTAATTTTCCGATTAAGCGAGAGCAGAACCGAACTTGTTCGAGATATGCAGAGCGTGAGGAATTTTTTCGTAAGCCGAATGCAGAACAAGCTCGCTTGAATTCTGCTGAGACGAGAAAAAATCAACGGAGTTAAAATCATCGAAGATAATTCTTAATTCTTAATTTTAATATATATCTTTGCAGCGAAATTAAAAAAGATTATTATGACAACAAAAAAATTTTTAAGGTATTGGTTTGTATTGGCAGTACTCGCAGTAGGATTTACTGCCGTATCATGTAGTGATGACGATGATGAGGATAACAATTCGATAAGTTGGAGCAGTATAGCAGGCAGTTATACGGGAACACTCACAATGAGCATGCAATATGCTAATTTGACCTTTCCCGACCAGACGATAGTGTTATCGAAAAGCAGCAACAATAAGGCAAATCTATCATATACAGGAGATTGCGGAAATTTCGAGTTCACTTCGGTAACAGTAACGGAAAACAGCGATAGCAGTTACTCAATAGCTGGAGAAGGCACGTTCTACATGGAAATGTCAGCAGACTATTTGGAAAGATACGGTATGTCGAACATGGGAATTGCAACAGGCACAATCTCAGGATATACTTGTATAGTAAGCGGCACGATAACCAGCAAGACAGAATATAATTTAGTGCTCACCCTACCATCGGTGATGGGCGGTACGACGTTGACCTTCGCACCTGCCACAGAATAATATTATGTTTAGAGCACTGGTCAAGGGAATAATGATGATTAGCATGATAGGAGTGATGTACAACCTCCTATCATGCGATTCCATTTATGATGACATTTCAGAAAAGCCGGCAAGCGGCCAGATGGGTAACTCATACTCATACATCGATGCTACCGACTACACCAAATGGGTGTACATAAACTTAGATAACGGAGAGATAACCACCCTTGACTATAAAGACACGCTGGACATCCCTGAAGATTGGACTTTTGCCCTGCACCGCTATGACTGCAAGACCAACGGCGGAGCGGTGTTGGAAACATCATATACCTCGCTTGATGACTTACAGGCGGCAATAAAGGGAGGGGCATTCACAGAGCCAGAGGAGTCACAAATGGTGAGTGATTCGCCAGGACAGATTATCATTGATATGTCGCACATGCTGGACCTGTATATTATATATGATGACGACTGTCTGAACGAGGAATTTACCAAGTGGCTTGACGTGAACATATCTTATATGCCACCGATATACACACCATCCAACAAAGTATACCTTTTACGACTTAAAGATGGTACATACGTGGCAGTACGTTTCACAGGCTTCTCAAATCCATATTATTACGACACCAAAGGATACATCTCCTTCGACTACATCTACCCTGTAGAATTTCAATAATGAAAAAATTCCCCTTCTATATTCTTAGCGTAATATTTCTCGTTACCATCACCCCACTTCCATTGATGGCAAGGGATTATTCCGTAAGGGGTCAAGTTATAACGAACGATGGAAAGCCCCTGCCATACGCCTATATAAGTGTTGAAAGAAAGTCATACGCCACACAAGCTGACAAAGACGGACGGTTCACATTACAACTCCCTGAAGGCAGTTATTCTATATCCGCACATTTGCTTGGATATAAGTCAGATGTAAAATTAGTAAATTCAAGCAATGCCACAGGTCTGTCTTTCATTCTTGACGAAGACCTTATCAACTTGAACACGCTCACAGTAACAGGTACACGAACCCCTCGACTGTTAAGCAAGACACCTGTTGTAACGCAGATAATCACCCGTGACGAGATACAGAAGATAGATGCGACAAACCTTAAAGACGTACTTACGGAAGAAATTCCAGGACTGGAATTTACATTTTCCATGGATCAACAAGTATCACTCACCATGTCAGGATTAGGCGGACTGTCGATATTGATATTAGTGGATGGAGAACGACTTGCAGGAGAGACATTAGACAATGCCGATTACCTGCGGCTGAACACGGACGACATAGAGCGCATAGAGATAATAAAAGGTGCAGCCTCCGCCCTGTATGGTTCCAATTCTGTAGGAGCGGTGATGAACATCATAACAAGACGCCCTAAGGAAGTATGGTCAACCAACGTGAACACCCATTTCGGAGCACACGGAGAACAGCGACATGGAGGTTCTTTAGGTTTCAAGACTGACAAGTTTACAAGTCTTACCAATGTACAGACCAACGGTATAGACACATACACAATTAAAGACAGAGAAGGAGACGGCAGAACTACTGTGTATGGCAACCGCCAGTGGAATTTCAAGGAAAAACTTACATACTATATAGACAAGAACAATCTACTAATCGGTAAAGCTGGATATTATTTCCACCAGCGAGACTATTCCGACTATAAGAAAAACCGTGCACGTGATTTCTTAGGCGGCTTGCGTTGGCACAGCAATTTCAGTAAGAACGATAAACTCGATGTCTCATATACATTCG